>JAOTYW010000090.1 GCA_029861705.1 Flavobacteriaceae bacterium | reverse complement strand
TTTAGCTACGGGAGAAACTACATTTTTGGGGCCGCAAGAAAGATTTGATGGTCTTGATCAAGGAGCAAGACTGGCAGCCTATTTCAACTATTATAAAACGAATGACTTGACGATAACATTTGTATCCGAAGCGGTGCAATTAGTTTTTGATACGAGTCTGGGTTCCCTGAATTTGGACATTTGCAGCATTAACGGTCTTTTTGATGCTAATAACACTGCATCAAGCACAGGGACCAGTGGCAACCAGTCTGGCCCGGGCTCATCTCCTGTATTCCAGGTCAATGACGGGATAGATAGTGATAATGATGGTATCTCTGATGAATTGGATATTGATTCTGACAATGATGGTATTCCAGATAATGTAGAGGCCCAACTGACAGCATCTTATACGCCCAGAGGAGTGGCCGATAGTGACAATGATGGTCTGGGGGATGCTTACGAAGGGACAGGAGATCAAGGGTTATCAGCTATAGATACGGATGGTGATGGTATTGCTGATTATCTGGATACAGACACTGATAATGATGGTCTGTCTGATATCGAAGAAGCAGGCTTTACTATTGCCCCGAACAATTTAGATACAGATGGAGACGGACTCTTAAATGGATATGATGATGTAGATACCACTGGCGGCGCTTTTGATTCCAATGACGATCAGGATAACGGGGCATCTGACTTGCCAAATATTGCTATTGTTTCTACCCCGGAGGTCGATTATCGTGAAGTAGGTATTGATGATAACGATTCAGATGGTATCGCCGATTCTGTTGATACGGATGATGACAACGATGGTATTTTAGATACCATGGAAAGTCCTTCTGGAATAGATCCAAGTAGCGATGCCGATGCTGACGGTATTCTGAATTATAAGGATATAGACCTGGGTGCAGATGCGAATGGCGACGGAATCGTTGATAGTTTCGATGCTGATGCTGATGGAGTTCCTAATCATTTCGACTTAGATGGGGATAACGATGGGATCTATGATGTAGTTGAATCTGGTAGTGGTCAACCATTTACTTCTGGACGTTTGCTTGGAGATGTAGGTGCAGATGGTATTCCAGATTCAGTTCAGTCTAGTGGGCAACAGGACAGTGGTAATGTAAACTATATAGTTGCAGATTCAGAGACTACTCCTGATGGTATCGCAGATTATTTAGAATTGGATGCGGATGGTGATGGGTGTAATGATGTACTTGAAGCTGGTTATACAGATAATGATTCTAACGGAATTCTTGGGGATTCACCAGCAATTGTGGATACAAACGGACTTGTAACGGGCACCAATGTTTCAGATGGGTATACTACACCCAACAATAGAGACGCTCCTTCAAATACACAATATGATTTTCAACAACCTGGAATAGCTCCTAATATCGCTACAGCTGGGGATCAACCACAAGACATTCTAACAAATGGAAGTTCAGCTGAAACTTTTACGGTGAATGCCACAGGTATTATTTTATCGTATCAATGGCAGGTTGACGATCAACTCGGGGGAGGATTTATTGATATTGATCCATCAAATGGAACTGACATTTATACGAATAGTGATACTGCTACATTGACCTTAACTGGGGTTACCGCCACCGAGAATGGTTATCAATACAGAGTTATAATTACAGATGATACTTTTTTATGTGCACCTATTATATCCAATACGGCTAGTATTACATATGATAATCTGGCGACGATTGATATCACAACACCTATCGAGGCTGATGGCATTGTTAATGCTATCGAGGACGGTGATGTAACCATCTCGGGCACAACCGTTGGCGTTGAAGACGGACAGACCGTAACGGTTACTTTCTTTGATGGTACGACAACCCTCACCACCACAGCGACCGTGACCGGAGGGGTTTGGACTGCAACGGATACCGATATCTCAGGATTAACCAATGGACCGATTACAGTAGATGCTGATGTTATGGACTTGGTAGGGAATACTGCCAATGATGAGCAAACGGTCACACTAGACAATACAAATCCGACGATAACTATCACAACTCCAATCGAAGGTGATGGCATCGTAAATGCGATCGAGGACGGAGACGTAGCCATCTCGGGTACAACCGTTGGCGTTGAAGATGGTCAGACCGTAACGGTGACCTTCTTTGATGGTGTGACAACGCTCACGACCACAGCGACCGTGACTGGAGGGGTTTGGACCGCAACGGATGCCGATATCGCAGGATTGACCAATGGACCGATTACAGTGGATGCTGACGTTATGGATTTGGCTGGGAATCCTGCCAATGAAGAAGAAACGATCACACTGGACAATACTAATCCAACGATAACAATCACAACACCTATCGAAGGTGATGGCATTGTAAATGCTATCGAGGACAGTGATGTAACTATCTCGGGCACAACCGCTGGCGTTGAAGACGGACAGACCGTAACGCTTACCTTCTTTGATGGTGCGACAACGATCACGGCCACAGCGACTGTGACCGGCGGGGTTTGGACTGCGCCGGATGCTGATATCTCTGGATTAACCAATGGAACGATTACCGTGAATGCCGATGTAACGGATATCGCTGGTAATCCCGCCACACAAGCTACTAGTAACATTGAACACGATTTAACTTCTCCAACGCTATCTATTGACGTAGTTGCCGGAGACGATATCATCAACGCGATTGAAGATGACAGTCCGGTTACGATTTCCGGTACCACAGATGCCGAAGACGGTCAGACAGTCACCCTTATTCTGAATGCTAATACTTATACGACTAGCGTTACAGGCGGTACCTGGAGTTTGGATATACCTGCTGCAGATGCACAGGCCCTGGGTGCTAGCGAAACGCTTACCGCTGATGTTTTTGATCTAGCAGGCAACCCGGCATTGCAGGCGACCCGTGACATTGAACACGATGTGACTGCTCCGACGCTGACTATTGATGTAGTTGCTACAGACAATATCATCAATGCGCTTGAAGATGACAGTCCGGTTACGATTACCGGTTCCACGGATGCCGAGGATGGTCAAACGGTTACCCTTGTTCTGAACGGTAATACTTATATGACTAGCGTTTCAGGCGGAACCTGGAGTTTGGATATTCCTGCTGCAGCTGCACAGGCCCTGGATGCTAGCGAAACGATTACGGCAGATGTTTCTGATGAGGCCGGTAATCCTGCGACACAGGCAACCCTTACTATAGCACATGATGTGACCGTTCCAATGCTTACTATTGATATAGTCGCTGTTGACGATATTATAAATGCCCTGGAAGACGATAATCCGGTGACTATTTCGGGAACTACGGATGCCGAGGATGGACAAACAGTGACGATTACACTCAATGGAATAATATATACAACAACTGTATCAGGAGGTTTATGGCTTTTGGATGTGCCATCTGCTGATGCCCAGGCATTGAATGCCAATGAAACGATTACAGCGGATGTAAGCAATGTAGCAGGTAACCCCGCTATTCAAGCAACACGTGACATTGAGTATGATGGGGTAGTTCCCAGTGCGCCTCTCGTGACCAACATAACTAATGATACTAATGTAGTCGGAGATGGGATTACTTCAGATACAACGCTTATATTCAATGGTACTGCCGAACCCAATGTTTCCGTAGAAATCTTTATCGATGGTATTTCAGTTGGAATTTCGGTTGCGGATGCTTCTGGAGACTGGTCCTTCGATTATCAAGGAACTGTATTGTCCGACGGATCCTACACGATTACTGCAACATCAACTGATACATCAGGAAATACGAGTATTATCTCACCAGATTTCCTAATAATAGTGGATACTTCGGAACCTAATGTGGATAGCTTTTCAACCGAAGACATCACACCCATAGTAACGGGACAGGGAAATAGCAACGAAACGCTCGATATCGAAATCGATACGGATGCTGATGGTAATCCTGATGTTGTTTATACAATTTCAACCGATGCTAACGGTGATTGGTCTCTGGACACTGAAACCGCTATTCCCAATAACGGTTCCTTTCCTTCACTGGCCGACGGTGACATACTGGATATAACGGCAACAGACCCGGCTGGCAATCAAGGTACGGGAACAGTAAACATATCCTTAGATGCAGACGGCGACGGCCTTACCAATGCTCAAGAAGATGCTTTGGGTACTGACCCGAACAACCCAGATTCCGATGGAGATGGTATCAATGATGGCCAGGAGGTCATGGATGCTACGGATCCCTTGGACGATTGTAGTTCCATAAATGGATCCCCATTGGCGAACAGCGATTGCGATATGGATGGACTAACCAACGCCGAAGAAGCAGATCTGGGTACTGATCCGAACAACCCTGATTCGGATTCGGACGGCCTGACTGATGGAGAAGAAGTCCTTTTGGGTACCGAACCTGTTAATGCCGATACAGACGGCGACACCATTAATGATGGACAAGAAGTGACCGATAATACCAATCCGTTAGACGACTGTGATTCCGATGGTGGAATCGCACTTCCCACAAGTGATTGTGATAACGACGGATTGACCAGTTCTGAGGAAAATATGTTGGGAACAGACCCTGATAAGGCCGATACAGACGGCGACAGCATTATTGATGGACAAGAAGTGACCGATGAAACAAATCCACTGGATGCTTGCAGTTCCAAAGGAGGAACAACACCTTCCGAAGCCTCTTGCGATATTAGTATCGAAAGTGATTTAATAAGTCCAGGAACCAATGAGGGGGTATTTCGGATTATTAATATAGAATCTTATCCGAACAATACTGTCAGAATCTATAACAGATGGGGAATACTTGTTTATGAAGCCAACGGTTACGATAACAATGGCAATGCATTTCGGGGAATTTCCAATGGCAGAGGAACCATTAATAAGAATGATGAGCTTCCTGTAGGTGTATATTTCTATGTTATAGAGTATGCGGATGAACAGCAAGCAAGAACAAAGAACGGCTACTTGTACATTAATCGATAAACACGGCAATATCAATCATCCCCCAATATTCTATACCATGAAAAAACTCATGATAACAACCGTACTTTTAGCTGCATCCATCTGGGGCTTAATGGCACAACAGGACGCACAGTACACGCAATATATGTACAATACCATCGCAGTAAATCCTGCTTATGCGGGTTCCAGGGGCGTATTGAGCATCTCAGCTCTGCACCGCTCGCAATGGGTAGGACTGGACGGCGCACCTACTACGCAGACTCTTAATATTCACTCGCTTGTTTCGGAACGTGTAGGTTTGGGTTTATCTGTCGTGAACGATGAAATAGGGAACGGCACGAACCAGGACACCTATTTTGATGCGATATTCTCGTACACTATCCCCGTTTCACCGACCGATAAACTGTCTTTTGGGGTTAAAGCAGGCGGGCATTTGTTGAATATTGATTTTAACCAATTGCGAAACTTCGATCCTTCTGCAACTCAAGCGGGAACAACTAATATTGACAAGAAGTTCTCGCCTAACTTTGGTGCCGGTGTTTACTATCATACCGAAAAATTTTATGCAGGACTATCAGTACCCAACTTTTTAAAGACCGAACATTTTGACGTTTCTGACAGCGGATCCTCATTTATTGCCGAAGAACGGATGAACTGGTACTTGATTTCCGGGTACATATTCGACTTGAACCCATACTTGAAGCTGAAACCGGCTATCCTTTTTAAAGCGGTGGCGGGCGCTCCACTGCAGGCAGACCTTTCGGCAACTTTTTTGCTGAACAAAAAATTATCGCTGGGTGCAGCTTATAGATGGGACGCTGCAATAAGTGCCCTTGTGGGTTTTCAGTTAAACGAGAAACTAATGTTAGGGTTGGCCTATGACCGTGAAATTACGGAGTTGGGCAATATGGCCTTCAACGACGGCTCTTTTGAAATATTCTTGAGATACGAGCTGTTAACCAGTTACAAAAAAGTACTGACCCCTAGATTCTTCTAAAATATAGGGAATGAACAAGAGTCAACTACCGGTGTCATATATAATTGTGATAAAGCATTAGTAGTAGAATATCAATTGCTTTCAGTTATAATTCGAGATTTTAATTATTTTTATTTACTAATTCGAATTAGAAGGATCTTTCACTTTTTTTTACTCTATCAACCCTTAGTATATTAACCCCGCCTTTGAGTAAGCATATCTTTGTGATATGGTTCACTTCATTGTCTAGCCTCTTTTCAGGATCACGGCGTAGCCGTGAACATGATCAAGCTTGCCTACCGGCAGGTAGTTTCCAGAAACCAAATCAGTCCAGAAAAAGTTTAATTGTGGCATTCGGCGTAATACCCAAAGATTGTTGCAAATTCTGTTGGGCATTTCCCAGGTTATTAACTCTGTAAAAGGTATTGATCGTATTCTTTCGGTTAAGTATATTCCAAACGGAGACACCAGCATGAATACGGGAATTCTCCTTTATATCAATCTTATACAAAGCAGAAAGATCTAGGCGCAAATAATCAGGTACGCGAGCCGAATTTGCACTGTCGTAATTTATAGCATCATCTTGAACTTCCACTCCCGGAATAGGCGGTGTGTAAGGCTTACCGGTATGCCAATTGGCCCCTGCAGCGAAACTCAGGTTCCGGGTAGAAAAGGTTATTCCGCTGGACAAGGAGTGCGTAACGTCGAAATTACTTTGAAAATCATTTTCTGAAAGTTCCTCAAAATGATAGGTGTTATTTAAGAATCCATAGCTAAGCCAAGTATTCCAATTGTCAAACTGTTTTCTCATAAGGAAATCAATACCATAAGCATCGTACTCACCCGATGTCCTTTCAAATTGAAACCGGTCAAGAAATCCCTGGCTTTGAGAAGTGATACCGCTAATCGTCTTAATAAATCCAACGGCATTGAGTAACCAACCTTTACGTTGATAACTCAATCCCAGGGACGCCTGCTTGCTTTGGATCACTGGAATGTCTTCATTATTGGATAATTGCCATCGTCTTTTCTCAACGCCAAAGAAATCGGTTTGAAAATTAATGACCTGCGAAGTGCTTTGATGCTTGAATTCTCCCAAAATCTCAAGGTTAAACCATCGGAGAAACCGTTGGTTGAAACTTAATCGGGGCTCCCATATCGATTTCCTGAATTTAACCAAATAATTATATCGCAATCCCGCATTTAGTAAAGTAGTTTTTTCAACGGGTGCCCAATTAAATTCAGTAAAGATCCCGTGAGACCTAAGTACTTCCCCTTCCAGATTCCGAAATATAGGGTCATCCACGTCATCCAGGTTCGTGATCTTGGTCTCGGTGAATTGATATCCGTTTTGCCAACCGGCGTTTTCGAACACCTTATTTTTTGATATGATCCGGATCCCTGTTTCCGACACGATATTCTCTTGCAAGAACCGCTGGTCCTGAAGAACGTTGGCATTTATGGCTTTTAGTTTGTAATCCGTTTCATAAAGGCTAAGCTCTGTGGAGAATTTCAGGTTCCATTGGCGGGAATAGTGTATTCCACCAGCTATACTATTCTGATTCAGATTACTTTCACGGATCTTTTCATCACTCGCCACCAGGGCACTTTCGTTAAAGACCACTTCATCAGCTGTATGGATGAAATTCAGACGCAACAGATCTTTATCCGAAGGTTTAAACAACAAGCGAAAAGAAGCATCATAAAAATCAAAACTGATATTGGAATTTACGACCGTCTCATCATTAGTTTCGATTTCCGTTCCTTGTGATATTCGAGACAAATATTCGGAATAGGTAGGTGTTTCAAAAAAATCTGTAATTGCTTTGCGTGCGGCAACCTGTATGGAAGCGTTTTGCCCAAGTGGAACATCTATAAAACCGTTGGCGTCGATCAGGTTCATACCAAGGCTTCCATTAATGTCGGGGTTTATATTATTATCCGTATTCATGGCTATGGTACCCGATACACCATCTGTTAAATGCACTGGGGAACCATTTTTCTGCAGGGCTACATTTTGCGTGATCTGGGGATTGTACATTGAGATCAACCCGAAAAAGTGACCGGATTGGTACATTTTGATATCGTCCCAAAGTATCAGGTTCTGATCATTGCTGCCACCCCGAATATTGATATTGGAAACGGTCTCATCAATACTAAGGATACCCGGAAGTGCTTGTACCGACTGTAATACGTCTTCCTCAACAAGTCCCGGAAGTATCGAAAATCGATCAAAATCAACTTGAATGGAGCCATTATCCAATTTATCAATGCCCTGGATTAGATATTGGGATAATACGATCTCCGGCAAACGTTGTTGCTCCGGAGTCAGATATACAATACTGCAATCCTCCCTTTCGAATAACCGGAATTCACGCCGTATGGTTCTATGTCCATAATGCCTGATCAGTACTATATCGGAGATATCATATATACGAAGCTCAAAGTATCCGGCTTCATCGGTCACAGTACCGCGGCCATTACTCTGCACGGTTGTATAGGGTAGTGGTTCATCGGATTCTTTATCCCGTATGTTACCACAGAGTACAAATTGCCTTGCCTTAATGGAGATAATAGTATTATTCACAAGAAGAAAATCAAGTCCGGTTTGCTTTCCTAAAAAGGTCAATACTTCCTGAAGACTTAGTGAAGTGTCAGGGGAGGGGATGCGTATATTCTCTATTAATTCCGAGGCATAATTGAATTGGACCTGGTATTTCTCCTGCAACTCGATTAAAATTGGTAGCAGTGACCTATCTGCATCTACTTTCTGTCCAAAAATTGATATGCCCTGAAATAAAGTTAAAAAACAGTATGCAATTGCAATTTTATTTCTCACGTGCCTGAATCCTGACTTTATCTTTTTGAAGAATCGTATAATCCAGATCTAAGGGTTCGGTAATTGATATTAATGCATGGTCCAAATTATCATGGACAAATGCCCCCGTAAATAATTGCGATGTATTTACTTCTTCCAAAATGATTTTTATACCATATTGTCTTTCCAGTTCTTCGAAAATCTCAGAAACCGGAATTCTTTGAAAATCACTCAAGTTATTAAACCATGAGGGATTTGCAGCTGTATTTTTCCCCGTTATGACCTGCCCATCTAAAAAACGAATATAATCGCCTTCATGCAATATAGCATCATTGGTATTGGATGTGACTTGCACTGAACCTTCAAAACATTTCACTTCAAAATAGGTGCCCCGCTGCTTTACATTGAACTCTGTACCCAAAACCGTTACCTTACCTGCGGCAGTGATTACGTCGAACTGTGCCCCTTTGGCTACATCAAAAAAAGCTTCTCCTTCTAAAACAATTTTCCGGTTCTTCTTCCATTTTTTTTCGTTATAGGCGATTTCGGTTATGGCATTCATAGTTACGGAACTTGCATCCGGCAAAGTGATGGATATCTTTTGACCGAAATCCGACTGCAATTCCGTCAGGTTTTCATACAAGAAGATGAAATACAGCGCTAAACCAACTACAAGAACACTGGCAATACGCAAGAGAGGTTTAACCCAGTGTAGCTTTTTTATTTTTACCGGAGTCTCAGTTTTCTGTATTCTTGTCTTCAATTCCTGATAATCTCGGGCGCCAGAAAACTGAGATGCCTTAAAAGCAGCAGCATCCGAAGTGACACCCTTCATAAATGCCGATCCCTCCAATGCTTCGAAAAGCTCGAATTCCTCTGCAGAAAGTTCATCAGCCAACCACTTTTGTATCAGGTATTCTTTATCCATAAACACGCGTATTTATAATAGAACAATCCTAAGTCCCGTTTTCCTGATCATTTAATGTTAAATTCCGATAATTCACTTTTTAAAATATTGAATGCAGAGTAGATCCGGTACTCCACAACCTTACGTGTAACTCCCAGGATATCTGCGATCTCCTGATGTTTTTTACCTTCGGCCTTATTCAATAAAAAGGCTGTCCGTTGCTCTTCAGTTAAGGTAGACAACACTTCCTGGTATTTTTGAAAATACTCCTCTTTCTCCATGATATATTCTGGGGATTCAGGGCTGAATTCTTTTGGCTTAATGTGCTGATATCTTAAAACTACCTTTTGATGTTTAACCTCATTGAGCATCAAATTGTTAGCTACTGTATATAGGAAGGATTTGGCCTTAGCGGGTGTTATTTTTTTGCAATTTTCCCAGAGCTTGATAAATGCCTCCTGAGTCTTGTCCTTGGGATTGAGGTTCTCACCAAATTTGTAATATAGAAAATTATGAAGGTCATTGGCTAATCGTTCATATAAGCCGGAAAAAACCTTTTCCTCACAAATGTTTTCGTATAAATCCCTTTCCAAAGAAGTGCAATAAGTACCGCTCAAAAGTAAGAAACAAATTTCTTTATTTTTTTTCGGGAGTTTTTAATACGAGATTGTTTCATATGTAAAGACAACGCTAAAACTTTTATGCTATGAACCAATCAGGAAGACTTCTAGGTATTATTTCTCTGGGAATGATCCTATTTTTCACC
>JAOTYW010000276.1 GCA_029861705.1 Flavobacteriaceae bacterium | reverse complement strand
AAGGGAACCATCCTCTGTTGTCATTGGAACCTCCCGCAAAATAACTTCGCACAAAGGGAACACTATTTGAATTTCCGTAGGGCACGGCGATTCCAAGAAAACTTCTGAATGCCATTACATTGGAACCGGATAGATCCCAATATTTAATGTAATCTACCTCTGATTTAATGTATTGAGAAAAGGGGACGCCAAATACTAAGAGGTTGTTGCTGTCATTTTCTTCAAAATTTATAAAGTTAGCCAGACCTGACAACAATCCTCCTGCGCTTTCAAGCCGGAGTCTTAATTGGTAGAAATCATTATCATTCGGATTGCTCCGACTGTTTTTTGTCCAGGTATAATTACTGGCAAAGATGAGGTTGTTTTCTGTCAGTCGTACCCGCCGTTCTTCAATTCTGCTCACATCCCGAAAAATGTCAGAAGTGACAGGTACAAGCGAGCCTGATAGCACGGCCTCTGTAAATCCAGTAGTTCCTTCGGGGATTATTAGGCGCGGATCGGGATTTGTTGTGGAAGTTTCAAAGTTTGGCTCTAAATCAGGATAATTAACGGCATCGTCAAAACTATCAAAGTCATCTGCAATATCATCCAGCCTGTTGTAGGTACTTCCATAAACATTAAAAAATCGATCCGGATTTACATTTCGCACATACTGAATATTAAGGAGCTCAAATGTGTTCTTTAATTCCAATGAAGGAGTCCAGGTATATCCCAGTACCGTATTGAAAGTTTGTTTATCAAGTCCAATGTTCTTTTGAAAACTCGAACCTATCGTAATTCGCGTCTGTGGCAACATGAATGCAGGGACAAATCGTTTTGCATTGAATAAAGGGAACCACATGCGGGGTATTGTTAGATTGACATCGCCCCGTATTTCAGAAAAGAAATCCTCAGATGAAGTCTCATCACCCAACAGTCCGAATGTTCCTCCTGCGGAGATAGACAAGGTCTCTGCTCCGGCAAATAAATTACGTGTGATCATGGAAGTACTAAAACCAATACCAAGTTGCTGAATGTTGGAGTGGGTAATATCGAAATCTAGACCTAATGAATATTTAGGCCTCGGTGCCAGGTAAATATTAGATCTCAATTTCGTTTGTGTACTGTCCTCAATAAATTCAATATTAGGGTATTTAAATGTATTCAGGTTTGTGATCTGCCTATAGGTGCGAAGTCGGTCCAGATCCCGGTACACACTGTCCTTTTTAAGAAAAATTGCATCCGTCAAGGCGTCTGGATTATAGCGGAGTTTATTTCTATAGTATATGGTATATCCTTGATGTTCAATAGATTGTAATTCAGAACCTACATCCTGGAAGTTATAATCTGCATATATATTGATCTTGTCGAAGCTAAAGACCCTATACGCCGAGGTAGTTACAAGCGTATCACTTCTTCTTCTAAGGTCATCTATATTGAGTTGCACATCCATATGCTGATCATCCGCTTGCACGGTTGTATCTCGGAGAATTTCGAAAGTGATGGAACTTTCCTGGAAATTATATACCCCGGAATTCCTGAAAAGATTGGTCAGGCGCTCCCGTTCATTATTGAAATCTGACAGGTCAAATTGTTTGTTGCTATTAATAAAGGAGCGATCCTTATGCACTCTGTAGAGAGAATCGATAGCCGGGGATGTGATCTTCTGTGTTATAGTATCAACCATATAGGGTTTTCCCAGATTGATCTGATAGCGGATCGCCGCGCGCTGTTTTCTTTTTGAAGGTTCAATGTCAAATTCTGTGGTATTGTTAAAGTATCCTTTGGAATCGTAGTATGCACTGAGTCGTTCCAGGGATTTTCTGGTGAGTTGTGTATCGATCACTACAGGAGCCTCTCCGATATTCTTTAGCCATTCGCTATACCCTTTGACTAAAAAGGATTCTCCTAATCTGCCCACTTGTTTTTTGGAAAGAAGGCGGGCAAGTCGTTCTTCACGTTTATCTTTTTTTGTTAACCAGGCCTGGAAAGAGGAATCCGGATTGGGTTTTGCCAGGTTGTAAAGGTTGAGTCGTAATGGATATCCCAATACCGTGCTATTGGGATTTTGTACGATCAAGCTTTGTAAATCTTCATCGACTATCCTTTGCTCATCGGCATATAAATTATTTTTGGTCAAGAGGACTTTATCCTCATCTACACGCTTCAGCGTATTACAGGAAGCGAACAATAGGGACAGCAAGAATAGGCAAACTTTTGCACTACCTTTACCAAAACCCCACAAAGACCTCATAGAATCCAAAATTACATTATTTGTATGGTTGTTAAAAGTCAAATAAAACTCGTTAAAAACCTACAGCAAAAAAAGTACCGAAACCAACATGGACTCTTTGTGGCGGAGGGGCGTAAGACGGTACAAGAAGTTTTAGGTTCGGGTATTACTCCAAAGATATTATATAGTACGGACAAAAATGAGCTTCCGGATCATGAAGAGGAAATCACTTTAGTGGGGGCAAAAGTCCTGGAACGCATGAGCGGTCTCAAAACCCCGAATAAAATACTGGGTGTGTTTGAAATTCCCAGAGAGCCAGCCTTACCAACAAAAGGCTGGGTGATCGCCCTGGATGGGGTAAAAGATCCCGGAAATATGGGAACGATTATCCGATTGTGTGATTGGTTTGGGATTGCCCATTTGGTTTGTTCTGAAGACACAGTGGATTGCTACAACTCTAAGGTTGTGCAAGCGACGATGGGATCAATTGGTCGTGTGCATGTACACTATACAGACCTTACATCTTTTGTAAAAGGTTTTCCTAATGATAGTTATGGAGCCATGCTCGATGGAACACCTATTC
>JAOTYW010000275.1 GCA_029861705.1 Flavobacteriaceae bacterium | reverse complement strand
CCCCTTTTCGCTAAAAGGTTTTTCCTTTATCACCACTTTCCTTTCACATATTATGTAACGACATTTCGGACATAATGACATGTGAACCCCTGTAAAATAAGACAAAACGACAGATAACTACTAATGGTATACCCTTTGACTATACTGATATGAAGTGATTTAGTATTAGTAATTATAAAATAAATACCATGAGTCTAGTTAAAAGAAATAGCTTGTTTTTTCCTAACATGGAAGATTTCTTCGGGCCCGACTGGTTTGGAGGAATATCGAATGAGGTAAACACACTACCTGCAGTCAACATTAAGGAAAACGAAAAGAATTTTGAGCTTGATTTGGCCATTCCAGGTCAGACGCGTGACGATTTTAATATAGAATTGGATGAGCACGTGCTTACTGTTTCTATGGAACATAAAACAGAAGATGAATCAGTTACTGATTCTTATACACGAAAAGAGTTTTCGTATACATCGTTCCGAAGAGCGTTCACACTTCCTGATTCTATTGATGAAGGTAAGATAGATGCAGCCTATAAGGAAGGCATCTTACGAATTACGCTTCCCAAAAAAGAGGAAGCTTTGCCAAAGCCCAAGCGATTGATAAGCATTGGCAAGTAAAACATGCTATTGAATGTCCCGCCTAACGGGACTTCATGTAGTTGGTTTGTTGAGTTGGTTAGTTAGGAGAGCGCCCCTGTTAGTATCTGCTAAGCTTGGGGCGCTTTTTTTATAGTTCTTTTTGAAGCGTTTTTATTTCATCACGCAATTTGGCTGCGTACATAAAATCAAGATCCTTGGCGGCTTTTTCCATAGCCTTGCGTTTATCACGTATCAATTTCTCCTTTTGTTCTTTAGTCAGATAAGCGATATCTGGTTCAGCAGCCCGGAGCTCTTCTTTCTCAAAATGAAATGTAGAGACTGAATTCTTTGCCAGGACATTATCTAAACTCTTCTTCAATGCCGTTGGTGTTATATTGTGTTCTTCATTATAGGCCAGTTGTTTTTCACGCCGGTAATTGGTCTCATCAATGGTCTTTTTCATGCTGTCGGTGATTTTATCGGCGTACATGATGGCCGTCCCATTAAGGTGCCTTGCAGCTCTTCCTACGGTTTGTGTCAGCGATCTATTGCTTCTTAAAAATCCTTCTTTGTCGGCGTCCAGAATGGCTACCAGGGAAACTTCTGGCAGATCCAGGCCTTCGCGTAGCAGATTCACGCCGATCAACACATCAAAAATTCCTTTTCTGAGGTCCTGCATGATCTCTACCCGTTCCAGTGTATCCACGTCACTGTGTATATAGCGACATCGGACTTGTATGCGCGAGAGGTATTTGGCCAACTCTTCTGCCATTCGTTTTGTGAGCGTTGTCACCAGGGTGCGTTCATCTAGCTCAACTCGTTTTTGGATCTCTTCTACCAGGTCATCGATCTGGTTCAGACTCGGTCGGACTTCAATTTGAGGATCCAGCAAACCTGTAGGCCGGATCACTTGTTCAACATAAACTCCCTGAGATTGCTGCAGTTCGTAATCAGCTGGTGTTGCACTTACATAGATCACCTGGTTTTGCAAGGCTTCAAATTCTTCAAATTTGAGGGGCCGGTTATCCATGGCAGCCGGTAGTCGAAATCCATATTCCACCAGATTTTCTTTTCGGGATCTATCGCCCCCATACATGGCGTGTACTTGTGGAATGGTAACATGACTTTCATCAACAACCATCAGGTAATCATCCGGGAAATAATCCAAAAGACAGAACGGACGTGTACCCGGATCTCTTCCGTCCAGGTATCTTGAATAATTTTCAATGCCGGAACAGTAGCCCAATTCCCGGATCATTTCAAGATCGAAATTTGTTCGCTCTTCTAACCTTTTGGCTTCCAATGGCTTGGCAATGTCTTTAAAGTAATCTACTTGTAGTACCAGGTCATCCTGTATCTGGTGTATGGCTTGTTGCAAGGTATCCTGGGAGGTGACAAAGATATTCGCCGGATAGATCGTGAGCTGGTCAAAACGCTCTAATTTTTTATTCTTGTACGGATCAAAAGATTCGATCTCTTCGATCTCATCCCCAAAGAAATGAACCCGGTACGCGTGATCAGCATAGCCGGGAAAGATATCAAGGACATCTCCTTTGATCCTGAAATTGCCATTTCTGAAATCAGCTGTCGTTCGGGAATACAGTCCTTGTACTAATTGATGCATTACCTGGGTACGGGCAATACGTTGTCCTTCCTGTAGCTTGACGACATTCTTTTGAAATTCCATGGGATTTCCAATCCCGTAGAGACAAGAAACGGAGGCTACTACTAGTACATCTCTACGCCCTGATAGGAGGGAGGAGGTAGTGCTGAGTCTGAGTTTTTCAATATCCTCATTGATAGACAAGTCCTTTTCAATATAGAGTCCGGTTGTTGGGATATAGGCTTCAGGCTGATAGTAGTCGTAGTACGAGACAAAATATTCAATAGCATTCTCAGGAAAAAATATCTTAAACTCGGAATATAACTGGGCAGCCAGCGTCTTGTTATGCGCCAGGACAAGTGTCGGTCGTTGAATTTCCTGTATCACATTGGCAACTGTGAAGGTCTTACCGGAACCTGTAACACCCAGCAAGGTTTGATAGGGTTCACCCTCATGGATTCCTTCCACCAATTGCCGGATGGCCTCCGGTTGATCCCCGGTGGGACTAAAATCAGAAACGACTTTGAATTTCATGAAGGTTCAAAAATACGAAAGTTGATGGAGCACAACTTGTGTTTTGTCTTACTAATTAACGCTTCAGGGTGAAAAATCCCACCAGGGGTTTTT
>JAOTYW010000274.1 GCA_029861705.1 Flavobacteriaceae bacterium | reverse complement strand
TTATTTCTGGGCCTTTCTGTACTTGATTCCAAATCTGATATTTGGCTCAAAATAGCCCAATAAGCACTTGAATGCATATTCCGGAAGCTTTGACCCCCCTAATCCGGTCGTTTGACCCCCTATGTGGAAAACATACAAGATTGCAAATGTTAAGATAGATGTTTTGAACGTTTTCTTAAACTTTTTCCTTTTAATTCAATCCGATGTGCCTTAGGTATTAATCGATCTAAAATGGCATCTGCAATAGTAGGTTCATCAAAATACTGGTGCCATTTACCTACCGGTATTTGGGAACAGATAAGTGTAGATGTCTTTTCATATCTGTCCTCTAAAACTTGAAGTAAGATAAGCTTTACAGCATGGGTGATTGGCTGCAATCCAAAATCATCCAGAATAATGAGTTTTGCTTTTTTCATTCTATCCAGCCACTTGATTAAAGATCCATCGGCTTTGGCCAATGCGATTTGTTCGGTAAATCGATTCATATTAAAATAGAGTGTTCGATATCCCTGGACACAAGCATGATTGCCTAGTGCACAAGCCAAATAGGATTTACCACAACCGGTGGCACCAGTAATTAATATATTTTCTCCCCGGGTCAGATAACTACTATCTGCTAACATCATCAGTGTTTCTTTTTTGAGATTTCTATTCTCGGAACAATGGATGTCTTGAATGGTGGCTGCATAGCGAAGTTTACTCAGTCTTAAATACATGAGCATACGTCGATGCGAACGGTCTTGTTGTTCAGCATCCAGCAGCGAGGCTAGCATTTCATGTGCCTCTGGATGTTGATTTACAGGTAAACCAAGTACGCCTTGATAAGCATTGGCCATACCATGTAATTTCATTTGTTTCATGCTTTCCAGTGATGCATTTTTCATTCATTATTACATTTATTTCCCGAGTACGGGAAGGTTAAAAAATCATTTTTCATCATAACTTTCTTTATTGATATTCTTGAGGACCTCTTATATTGTCATGAGCTGGCACATTAAATAAGTCTGGTTCTTCAGATTCCATATCCAGATTGAGGGCGAGTATTCTTTTGATCATTTGGTAAGAAGCTTTATCTACTGCCTGACATCTCAATGAGGCTTTCTCTAATCGATGGATAGGATATTTTTTACTTAATTGAAGTACCCCTTTGCAGCTACTGTAAGCCTGCGGTTGATGTATTCTGGACAGGAGTATCTGTTGGATTACCCAACGGGTAGCCGGACCAATTTTGTCAGCTTCCTTTAAGAAATAAGCTCCATCATATCCTTGAGCTTTTCGCCATTCTTGATGGTTGGCGGGCATATGTTTTTCATTGGTCTGGTATTGATATCTTCCTCGAAATAATAATCTATGGTGGATAGCAACTCTTTGATTGTCAATATAAATCTCCATTATTTTTGAAGTGTAAATGACTAGAGCATCACATTTAGCGTACCGAAAAGGAACCGAATAGTAGTTCTTTTCTTCGCCTAAAAAAACATGATAATTGCGTTGCACTTTTGCTTTAATAGTTTTCTTAATCTCAAATAATTCAGAGGGCATGTCACGCATTTTAGGAAGTTCATAACGCTCATATATTTCCTGCCGAGACCCTTGTTTTTTCTGGTAAGGTTTATGATTGTGTTCATGGAGTTGTTTTCTAATGGCTTCATTTAATTGCTCTGGGCTATGAAATAATTGATCTCTAAGGGGAGCATAAATACGGGTATAAATAATCCCAACCGCATTTTCTACACTGGCTTTATCTTTCGGTTTACGAACACGAGTGGCTTGTAAGTCCACTTGATAATAGGCTGCTAGTTGTTCGCATAATTGATTAAATGTGGGATCATATCGATCCGCTCTGGTGACAAATGATTTTAGATTATCCGATAAAATAATCAAGGGAAGTCTACCGAAAAAGAGTAAAGCTTGATTCAGCCCGTGAATAAAATCACCTACTTTTTGGCTGGGTAAAGCCATAGCAAAGGAGTACTGAGAATGGGGAAACACAGCGATTAATACTTCGCATTCAATTACCTCACCACTAAGTGGATCTATCCATCGCATCTTCTTTCCAGCAAAGTCCACTTGCATCACTTCTCCTGGTACGTGATGCAAACTTAGGGTGAGATCTTTACGACCAATCTCTCGTTTTAAACGTTCACAAAATTGACTATAGCCATATCCTTCCGGATAATCTTGACGATACTCTTCCCATAATAAATGACGGGTAACTCCTACTCGCCTAAGTTCTTTAACCCAAAATTCTACTTGATCTAAAAATACTTTTTTTCGATTCGTACCTGTTTTTATTGCTCGAGAATAAAAGATCTTTGTCAAATCCTCATCACTCAGTTGGAGTACTTTTGATAGGTCTTTTGAACTTCTTTCTCCTCTTCGAATATAGGTTCTTACTGTGTTCTTAGATACGTTTAAGCGACGGCATGTAGCTTTTACCGATCTGGTCAGAAGATACGTCTCAAGAATTAATTTGATTTGATCCATACGTTTTACTTTGCTCATGTCTGTGGCATATTTTTTATACCTCGAACATGATGATTATTCGTATGTTTCCACAATTCTTAGACGGGGTCAAACCTCCGGAATGTTATTAACATTCCTAATTATTTTAGGGGGGTCAAACCTCCGGAATAGGGGGGTCAAACAAAATCGGAATGGGGGGGTCAATTAGACCGGAATACACATTGGTATCCTGATAAACATCCTTTTGATTCTACTTCTGGTAAAAAACGTTGTATAATTTGCGAGATCTCAAACCTTGCTATTTGATCCATTTTCCCAAATGTCCAGCGGACTGAAATCTGGTGTAT
>JAOTYW010000089.1 GCA_029861705.1 Flavobacteriaceae bacterium | reverse complement strand
TGTATAGTATAACAAATCCTATCGAACCTTATAAGGCAATGGCCGATCATAAATACGATCTGACACAAGCCCTAAAAAGTTCGGATGATCTATATGCCGGCTTCGATACGCCGATGGATGCTTCGGACGGAACACGCAATCTGGATGTATGGTTCGATCATAAGGCCGAAAACACCTCTGGCAAACTGGTACTCCGACTTAAAAATACCTTCTGGATGGATTATGCATTGCAGACATTTTTCAGGCAATTTGGTTCCTATTATTCCAAGTATCAGAAACAGCAACAAGAGATATCCCTTGAGCAGGCATATCAGTGGCGAGAAGCACAAAACATGCCTTTATCTGTATATGTAGATACTGGAAAAGGATGGCAATTGCAAGAGCAGGTCTATGCCGTGGGACCCATGCTATACAGGGATATTGTAGTGCCTTTAGATCTTGAGGATGTAGGAGAGGATGAGTTGAAAGTGCGACTGAAAACCGGACATAAATTCTGGGAAGTAGACAAGGTTGCCATAGATTATTCCCCAACTATTGAAATGACAAAAATTGCTGTCGCCCCGCATAAAGCCATCGACCATTTAGGCAATGATGTAGCTGAAAAAATGGCGGAGAGGGATCAGGATTATTATGTGCAGGAAGAAGTTGGTAATCGGGTGAATATCCAATATCAAAGTCCGCCTATGGAGCAGGAAGCCAGAACGGTTTTTTTGAGAAATACAGGATATTATATTTATAAAAGAGCGTATGTAGGTCGGCCTGATTTTAAGGAATTAAAGAAATTCAGAAAGCCCGGACATTTTACGCAATATGCCGAGGGCCAATACCATACCTTGATCGAGGCCCTGATGGCCCAAAAACCTGAAATAGTTGCACAGGATGAAGCGTATTAGCCTTACATATCCTAAAGCAGTTAGCGCAACTCCTGAAGTGCTAACGCATGTAGCGGATACGACATTAAAAGCCAGGCCGGATATCATTTCGGGCTGGAGAAAGACCTGGGTGCATTTGAAATTGAGATGGACCCTGGTGCGTGTCATGATGCGCTGCTATCGAAATCCGCTCGACTGGATCCGGGGGTTGTGGTATTTGGTTAAACTCCGGCGCAGTTTTATGGGCAATAACAGGGTTCAAAAAATGATCAGGGTAGGCCAGTACTATTATATGGGCTTGCATATCCCGGGCTGGAATGATGCCACCTACCAGAAGTATGTAGCCAAAACCTTATTGTCATTCAAACCACATCAGCAACCCGTTGCCAACTATGAAATGGTATACCTGGCTATTACCAAGAAATGTCCGCTGCAATGTGACCATTGCTCGGCATGGGACACCTTGAATGAAAAGGATGAGCTGGAAGCGACTGATTTTGAAAAGCTGATCTATCAACTTCGGGAAGAAGGGGTGTTCCAGATCAATTTCACAGGGGGAGAACCGCTGGTAAAATTCGATTTGCTGGAACGCCTGGTTAGGGGCTTGCCATCGGATATAAAGGCCTGGGTGAATACTTCGGGATATCGGTTGACACGAGATAAGGCACTGAAGCTAAAAGAAGCCGGCCTGACCGGGCTAGCCATCAGCCTGGACCATTATAAGGAGGAAAAGCACAATGCCTTCCGGAATTTTAATGAGGCGTATTACTGGGCGATGGAAGCTGCTAAAAATGCATTGGAAGTTGGGTTGGTCGTGGCCTTCACCGTATGCCTGAGTGAGGAATTATGCTGGGAGGAGGAGTTGATGCAGTATTTGACGCTGGCCCGCAACAGCGGGGGTCATTTTGTACAGTTATTGGAACCCAGGGCGGTAGGTCATTATGGGGGAAAAAATATAGGTCTCTCCAAAGAGGCAATAGCACGGACCGAAGCATTCTTTTTGAAAATGAATTTTGGAAAGGAGCACCTGGATTACCCGCATATCAGTTATCATGGCTATTACCAAAGGCGGAATGGCTGCATGTCTGCGGGAAAAAAAGCCTTGTATATAGATGCAGACGGCCATCTGAATGCCTGTCCCTTTTGCCTGAAAAGCTATGGCAACGTTCTGGAAGGAGGCATGAAGGAAAAAGTGAAAGCCATGGCTGAAAATGGATGTGCTGCTTCATTTTAATTTGCCTATTGGTAGTTAGTTCTTGGTTCATAGTTCTTAGAAGGAGTATACAGCCATTTCGACATGAGGTGAAACCGATTGAGAAATCTCTTTTTCTTTCTTCCTTCCTGCCTGCCGGCAGGCAGGTTTGCCTCTCCAAAATTTATTCTCTTACTTTTTTCCATTGATGAAAAAAGTAAGCAAAAAAATCTAGGCTTATTTTTGTCTTCTGCAAATCTGGCGCAATTTTTACGCCGCGCAACCCAGACCGCTTTTGCTTCACAAAATGCTCTTTGGGCGGCTTCCTACGGCCGCAGTAAAAATTGCTGGATTTCCTACGAAAACAAAAAGTAGGCCGATATACCCTATCAAGGAAGACTACCGCCAACAGTCAACAGAGAACAGTCAACAATCATGAGATTTCTCACACTCGCTTTCATCCTACGCTAGCTTACTTCGCCGAAGTAGCTCGGCTACGAAGGCTGAAAAGCTACGGATGACGCAGCGGTTCGAAATGACCTCAAGAGTCCGCTCGAGGTGATACCATGAACTAAGAACTAGGAACTATGAACTCATTTCCATTTTATCGATGAACTACATAGAATTTTTCATTTCACCACAACAATTGGCACTTTCACAACAATTATGACCCCTTTCACAACACGAATTTGTAACTTAAAGAGAATGAATATTTAAAAATGATGATGCTATGGAAAAGTATTCAAACCACAATGGTCCCTTAAGAACCATCCTATCTATTTTAGTAGTTGGCCTCGACATTATTTTAGTACTAATTGCGCTTGGATTTGTAATAGGAATTTGGGAATTGATTAGTTAAGTAGTTCTTAGTTCCTGGTTCATAGCCTGCCTGCCGGCAGGCAGGTTCATAGTACACGGTTCTTAGAAGGGGCGTACAGTCATTTCGACATGAGCCATAAAATGGCGATTGAGAAATCTCATTTTCTTTTCTCTTCATTTCCCTGCCTGCCGGCAGGCAGGTTTGCTAGTCCAAAGAAACCGACGCAGGAGGTTCATGAATTCTTAACGCCGCTGCTCATTATACTACGGAAAAAGGGAGTTTTTGTCAAAAGGAGAATCATGCAATAAATCATGATTCCGAAGAACGGCAAAACTTGAACTATAGAATCTGCCCGACTAGCGGACAGATTCTTATGAATAGTTCATGATACAAATTGGATAAAAGTGTAACTCACTTCCTTTAAAGCATCTAATGGCAAAATCAAGGCGAACTTCTATTTGTTCTCACTTTAATTACACAGAAATAATCACTCTGAGGCCTTCTGTATTGAACAGTACCGGCGCCATCAAAGATTTCAAAATTCTTCGTTAAATCTATTTTACCATCAGCATCCAAATAAATCTTTCGTTTACCAACACTGACATTTAAAATGTTGGCAGGAGTTTCTGTAGAAACGCCTGTTGGATCACCTGGCGGTAAGTAAATTCGATTACATTCTACATTTCCACCGATAGCAACGATATACCTCCTGGATTCATCAGTTTCATGCCATTGCTTATCAGTAACAATATCTACGTGTGAGCTACGCCTCCACACTTCATTGTTACTACGGTTCAGTACATTATCATAGTTCGCTTGCGGGCTTCGGCATACCATATCTCCTTTTACCGGAGTATAGTCGCCAATACGATACCCCCAAAATGGATTGTTCAGTCTGTTTCCTTCTTTGTTCCGTATCGCATTTGCAATATAGTCCACATGCCTGCCTGAACATGGGAACACATCGTTGCTAGTGAAACCGGCCTGAGCTACAATATATGAGATGAATGCCGCGCTCCAGGCTCTTTGCCCTGTAAGAAGTCCTTCTGCACTGAGCATTGCTGTACGTTGAGCAGCAGTTAGTGAGGGCGTTATTCTATCAATAGCAGCTTCTGCATATGCCCTATCACGGGCAGGAGTACCGGTTGGTACTAAGCCCTCGAGATTTGTATCATAGGTCCGCAGCCAGTACTGAATTAGTCGTTCACGTGCAGGGTCGGGATCTCGTTCCCAATAAACATTTCCCACACGGGTTGGGCCGGGCTGTCCTGCCGGATTAGGATCCGGATTACTATGCCAGAACGAATATTCTGAATCGCAAAGCGTCCATAGAGCACGTTTCACTTGGGTCATGCTTCTACCTGTAGGAACCCCAGACATCCATCCAGACTGTCCGGGAGGTCCTATCATATCAGGATCGGGTTCATTTACCTGGGCGTATAAAATCCTCCAATCAGAAGGTAGGCCACTAGTGGCAAGTCTCTGATTAATATTTTCAACGCTCTGTGTATGAGTCCTGCCGCTGTTTTCTGGATTGAAATCTATAGGATCTTCATCAAAAGATGTTGAAGTATCCCAAGGATCATGGATATGCAGAATTACATTATCACTATCGAGATCACCCTCAATGCCATATACTACAATGGCATGTAAATAAGGATCTTCACCAACTCCAATCCATAGTGGCCCAAATTGTTCAATCCAAGTGTGCCATTGGCGAGCTGAAATTTGATTGTTTCCGGTATAAGGAAGATCATTCAATCGATATTCTTCCTTAGCCGGGAATATTGCACTTAAGGGGAAACTACTAGCTAGCGATATTCCAATACCTGCAGCTATATCATTAGGAGTAACAGTTGATTCGGAATTATTTTCAAGTGTTCTCTGATGAGAGACCAACATGGCCATAGAAGCTGCCCAACAACTGTGCTTATTAGGTTGTGCTATTAGTGGTACAGTAGCGTAAATTAGACTTACTCTTTCTTCACCTTCACTTCCAAGCGCAATTGATTCATGTGTGCCATCTGCATCTGTACGCTGTGCTTGAACGGCCTGTCCACGATTTGCCGCATCGGCTGCTACTTCTGATAAGCTGGGTCGTTGTTGTTCCCGATCAAATTGTGCTGTTTCACGAGCTGCTTCACCTCCGTCGATCTGTTGTTGGAGATGCTGTCTTGTTAATTCCTGGGCATCATCATCACTGATGGCACCAGACCGTCTTGCTTCCGTAATTCCATCCGCAATGCCCTGCGAATTTTGAGTATTGTGCTGCTGAGTTGCTAAACTTTTTGCCATTTCAGCAAAGGCTTTGGCATTCTCCTGATTGGATAAATACGTGCGCATTACATTCTCCTGATTTCCAGCAAGTCCGGTAACATCATTAAACACACCAGATTTACCCAGTAATTCTGAAAGTTGATTCAACCCTGCCGCTGGAGCTGGTGCATCGGGTGCATTCTGAATATTTACCATGGGAGGTGCAAATTCCTGATATTCAGGCCGGTATTCTGATATTGTTGGGGTTGGTGTAACGACAGGCGCGATAGGCGTAGGTTCCTCTGTGCGGAATTTATCCCAATCCTGTGATGAATTCTCTTTGACCATTTCGCAAGCATCACAATTACCCTGAATAGCCTCCATAAAGACACCTCGTGTTGGAACACTAAGACGATATGGCTGCATGGGCGTTAATGGTTTGTAATAATCCAATAGTGAAGTTTCCACAAATACATTGTCATCAATTTCTTCCAGCATGGAATTTCTACCTACTTTATAGCCATTTGCGACTGGAAAAACCAGTGAGTTCCCTGCAATGGAGATAAGCTCATTTTTAACTACGGAAGCGAGACTTCGCATATTGGATTTGTGCCCCGTAGATGTATAGGTCTGAATATTAAACCCGTCTAGCAACATAAAGCGCCGATCCGGGTCCAGATTAGCCCAAAGAATTTTGTTGTAATGTTCAATATTGCTATTTAGGTGCTCTATCAACTCATTAACGATATAAGCATCCTCTTTCTTGGGATTTCGTTTATCTCTTGCCGTTAAAGGAATAGCAAGCTCAACGCCGTCTAATAAATCATCTCCCTTATAACCACTGAAAAGGACTCCTTGAAAATGATCAGTAGTGTAATTAATACGAACATTTTCTATGTCGAGTCTCACGAATCCACTATCCAAACTGCGAACAATTGGATTATTGGAAGCAATACGCAGCATATCGGGCAAACTATTTCTAGCCCCACTATAGCTTCCACTGGTTATCCGGATACGTATTCTACGTTCACCGCCTTTATAATCTGTAGTATTATTAAGATCCCAACTGAGTCGTTCTATTCGTATAGTTTCTACAATGTTCTCGAAAATTTCGGGGAGCATCTGATTTCTGAAAATATTATCCCATTCTGATATGAGTGCGCCTCTGAAATAATTATTAAGCATGGAATAGACACTGCTATAGCCCAGAATTTGGGAATACTTAGTCCAAAGGTTTCTATCTACTACATCACCTTCAAAAAAGTCTGAGCCGGATACTGTAATATTTATCGAGTTGTTGTCAGCATCTGTTGTTGTTACATCAACCGGTTCAAAATTTATTACCCGAATACAATCAGCAGGTTTCTTTGTTTGGAAATCCGCATCTAATTGCATGAAGCTATCAAATATCCGGGCATTTTCAATTAGTGTTTCCTGAGTGGTTCGATACTTTGTTTTATTCCAATCGAAGGGATTAAACCAGGCTTTGGCAGTAGCAACTGGATCAAGTTCCTTGTGTTCAACTGTCCGTGTTACTTTTGGGAAGGATAGAATACGATCATACCGGGTTTTGGGCCGATCTAATTTTACTCTCAAGGTAAATTCACCGCTGATTTGATTTATATCTTCCTCGGCATAGGTCCCTGTGGGGAAATCAACTCGATCATAGTCAGTTTTAATACGTTCATTGGCATCGAATCCTTTAACTAAAGGATGCCGTTGTCTCAAACCTCTGAAGGAATAATTTCGCCCTTTTAAATAGGTGTTAGAAGGAACGGGCAGTAAGTTTTGAGCTAATACATCTTTCCATTTATGAATATTTTCTGCACTAAAATGCGTTAGAAGTAAGGGGACAAAAACACACTCTTCTACATGAGATATTTCCTGGAAGATGGCATAATGACGAAGTACTTCAAAATACATCATGGTCAAGGAGTGGCAATGATTGTGGTTAGCCACTACTTCTGAAGTTACGCCATATTCCTGCCCTTCAGTCACCGTAGTTACTACTGAGGCATTGAGTTGCCTGAAACTTTCTGCATTTTGGATTAAAGATTGACGTAATTTCTCACCAAAGAATTGGGAGATATTTCTAGAACTGTTTTGTGAGGCTGAAGATTTGGAATTGGAAAATCCACCAGCCACGCCCAGTGATCCACCTATGCCTCCATAGGAAACTCCAATACCTAATCCGGCAGACATACCCGATGTATGTGCCTTGCTTCTACCACTTGTTGCTTCGTTGATGCCTCCGCTAAGTTGATCCGTAATAAACCGGTCACTGACAAGTTCGGCCGATAAACTTTCGCCCTGCGAAATGGATTGAGATTCAGCTCCAGTTAGCGAATGCGAAGACTCAAATACTACGATCTGCTTCTTTTGACCTGGTGCCAATGGCAGTGAATAAACAAGATCTCCCAGGGAATATCCATCTGCTTTGAATTGGGACTTAAAATGCAAGATGTGCCCTGTTGCTACCGTAACAGCTTGATAAAGCGAAAGATTGTCCCGAGCATCTGGAGCATCTTCCCAGCGGATAGGATTGTCTAAATCTACAACACCGCGTTCTAATTTATGTGTTCCGCCAACAAGATCATATTTGACATTATCATCAGATGCATTTTTTTCCAGAACATAGTTGGCTACGTCTGGATCTGATGTGCGAACAATGGCATTGTAGCTGTATTCTCTAAGGGTTCGGTTTGGAGTGGAAAGATTGATACAACTTCCGCCAATATCTTGGGTATATTCATCCGATTCAATTAAATCTGTTTGATCTGGTAAGCGTTTAGCCTTTTTAGGTTCTTGGCACTCGCAGTCGTGTTCACCTGAATGCCCATCTTCCTCGACATCTGCTGGGAGTTCTCCTCTCAACATCAAATAGATAAAATCGTCAGCTATAGCCTCATTGTCTCGATCTCCTAAGATCTCTAAGTCGGCAGGACTATCAGGCATCACAGAGACCAAAGCTTGTGCTTCCCGATAATCTCCATAAGGATAGTTCATAGAAAAATTACCAGAGCTATCAGTCTGTGTTGCCGATATGATCTTAAACAATTCATCGCCTGCTTTCTTTGCCTGAATCAGAACGGTCAGGTCATTCAGTGAAAAATTGCTACCT
This sequence comes from Flavobacteriaceae bacterium, assembly GCA_029861705.1. Classification (GTDB taxonomy): domain Bacteria; phylum Bacteroidota; class Bacteroidia; order Flavobacteriales; family Flavobacteriaceae; genus HDS-28. The sequence continues at coordinate 2,402 of JAOTYW010000089.1, read as the reverse complement.
TCTTGAATTACCTTTCCACGTAGCCGTTTCCCTGTGAGTGGCTTCCCAGTCGTAGAATCAATTTCAATAGGACCACCTGGGTATTCATTAAGCTGAATGATAACATTTTGGAGTTCGGTATCGCTCGGATCGTAACTTTCCTGCCATAACACAGAACCATCGAATCCTTTCACCGATATGGAAATTCTCCCGCTGATGTTATTGACAATAATTCCATTTTCTCCTTCAAATTCAAAATCTATCTTATTGCCGGTAATTTCATTTGATGAAGTAGCCCATTTATACCGAAAGATTTGAGGGCTATTATTTTTCATAGCAAACTCAAGTGTCAAATCGTAGAAATCGAGGTCACTTTTGCTTAAGGTTTCTTCGGAAATGATCTCTAGATTACCGTTCACTGTGATTGTTTCCAATGCGGGCAATTCTAATGGAAAATCAAACAATAGGGCTAAGTTTTCCTGTAGGTAACTTAAAGATTCCTCGGTCATGTTCAACTGGCGCCCCCTGAATAGATCAGATAATTGCATAAAACTCAACAAATTATCAGCAGCTACAGGCTTTGGATATCCCTGGCTTATATCTGTCATTAAATCAATAAGATCCAAAACTAATTGATCTGGATGATCGCTGCTCAGCACGTTTCCTCCAGTTAGAACATATTTCAACCTTTCATATACTTCTTTGTTTATGAAATATACGCGACGATCACGTTCATGAGACAACCTACTCAACCCAACGGCATTAAATTGATCTACTGGCCCGTACGTTCTTTCATAATCCGAGTATTCCCTTTCATAATTAAGGCGGTCATAATCAGATGATTGTGATTTTTTTTGAAGGAACAAGCCTTCGAACGATTGGGAATTTATCTCTTGGCCTTGTGAATCTTTTAGATATACGGTGAAGGGAACGGCGAATTGATTGATATCGGATCGTGTATTTATAATTTCTATAAAATGGTATAGGAAAAAGCCATAAATATTCTGAATATCTGATCCTACCAATTCGGGAAGTGGCATGTGAAGTCTGTAGTTATCTTCTTCCGGATCATGCACAATGTTGAATCGGATATGATCGCTCACGAATCGTTCCGTTACATTTTCCAGAATTCTGAAAGCATATTTAGGAAATACTACTTCAATGGTTACGGAATCTGGAGTAAATTGATCGGTGGATGGGGTAAAACTGAAAGTGTTCTGAATGGAAGCCATTTTGCTGAGTTTTTTTATTAAAATGTATACCAGTATTATTTGACTTTGAGCCAAATGACATGTGTATTCCGATCCAATTCGGTTGAATAGTTTGGGCAGTTAGTTTTTGGATGCCACACGACTCTAATTAGGTATCAATTAGAGAACTGACATAGAATAATTGATTCAAAGTGGGTGATAGAGAATTAACCGTTTTCTTAAATGTAACGACCCACTAATTTGGATTTCCTGTTAATTTTTTTGAATTTGGTTCTAACAGTATTTGTATTATTCCTTCTCAGGGTTAGAAAGATAAGTTCAATTAACAAGCTAAATCTAATATATAAGACGTGCCAATTTTAGATGAATTGTATAGTTGGTATGTTTTATTGTATGAATTGAGCTGAATATGATATTACTTAGATTTGAGCCAATTAACTCGTAATAATGACATACATCAATCTCGGCAGACTTTCGATTATCCATTAATTGTTAATAGTCAACAGTCAACAGTCAACAATCATGGGATTTCTCACGCTCGCTTTCATCCTACGCTAAAGCTTCGGATGACGCAGCGGTTCGAAATGACTATGAACCAGGAACCTGCCTGCCGGTCTACGGCGGCCATAGCCTCTGGCGACGGCTCGCAGGCAGGCTAAGAACTAAGAACTGATTTGCCATTTGCACTCACAAGTTGGTAGGGTAGACAGGCCTGTCTATTTCATAATCTGACAAAAAATGGCTAGTATTATACTATAAAACCAACTGATTATGGATTATAAAAAGACATTATTCTATCTGCTAGTTAGCCTGTTATTATCTCCAGTGATTTTCTACATTGTATATTTTGCGGCCAAAGCTGCCGGGGCTGCGTATGAATTCACCCATGGGGAAACCTTTATAATCTGGCTTCTAATGGCCATTGTAGTGAATCTTTCGCTTAAGAAAAAGGATTAGACAAAAGGCAATACTGACGCTGCGGTGATCACTCTTGGGATTTCTCACGCTCGCCCCCTCGACTCCGCTCGGGATGACAGCTCGGTTCGAAATGACCTCTAGACTTCGTTCGAGGTGATACCAAGAACTATGAACTAAGAACTATGAACTGTACTACAGTGTCCGCAGATACTCTGCTACCGCCCTCGCATCTTCTTCTGAAAGGTTCTGATCGAGCATGATCATATTATTGTACTCTTTGAGAAGGGCTTTTGC
>JAOTYW010000088.1 GCA_029861705.1 Flavobacteriaceae bacterium | reverse complement strand
TGTATTCTTAGAAATATTACGACCTGTTTTCTCCGCTCGCTTTTTAATAATGAAACTTCCGAAACCTCTTAAATACACATTATCACCGCTTTCCAGTGAATTTTTTACTTCATTCATGAAGGATTCAACAGTGGCTTGCACGTCTCCTTTTTCCATTCCGAGATTTTCCGAAATCCTCGAAACAATATCAGCTTTAGTCATTTTGATTTTAGTTTATGTAAGTTTTTCAGGCAGGCAAATATAAAAATTAAATTCGTTACATCCCGTTAATAGCCTAATTTTAAATGAAGAAAGCATTACTTTGGCAAGTATTTTAGGAGCTATGTCGTTTTCGAAAAAAATTCTGAAATGGTATGACAGAAATAAAAGGCATTTACCGTGGCGAAATACGAAAGATCCATACCCTGTTTGGCTGTCAGAAATTATTATGCAACAAACACGTATTGCGCAAGGTTTACCCTACTACTCCGCTTTTATAAGTAAATACCCTTCTATTTATGAACTTTGTGAGGCATCGGAATCTGAAATTCTCAAAGATTGGCAGGGCTTGGGATATTATTCCCGGGCTAGAAATATGCATCAGACTGCGCAGCATATTGTAGGAGAACTTCAAGGTAATTTTCCCGATACGTATGAAGGATTAGTACAGCTAAAAGGAGTAGGTGATTATACAGCAAGTGCAATTGCGTCTATTTGTTTCAATGAAAAAAGGGCAGTTGTAGATGGTAATGTTTACCGTGTATTAGCAAGATATTTTGATGTAGAAATAGCAATAAATAGTACTGAAAGCGCAAAACTTTTTAAATCTCTGGCTGGCGAACTCATAGATTCTGATGCCCCGGGGGATTACAACCAGGGGATAATGGAATTAGGAGCAAAGGTGTGTACTCCTACTAATCCTGCATGTGAATTGTGCCCTATTACAGATGGGTGCCTCGCATTTGCTCGAAAGACGATCGGTCTGCGCCCGGTTAAAAAGGCTAAAAAGCCAATTCGGAAACGCTACTTTAGTTACCTCATGATCCGAGATAAGTTGGCCAATACGCGTATGCTGCAAAGAGGCCCAAAAGATATTTGGCAGCATCTTTATGAATTTCCCTTACTTGAGACAAAAGCTCCGCTAAATGAAACCGACATACCCTTAGCTGCTAAGGAAATATTAGGTCTTGAGAACTATTCGATTTCAGGTCAGTTATATCCTGATGATATCATACATAAACTTTCCCATCAACACCTCTATACACGATTTTGGATCGTAAAGACTCCGGAACTTTTGCCTGATGGGACGCCTTGGGGAAAGGTCGAGGAATTACCCGTTCCAGTTTTAATTCAAGAAGCGATCAGTGCTTTTAAAAATTCGTACTTTTAACCCAATATTAAAATTATGAGTGGAACATTAAATAAAGTGATGTTGATTGGGCATCTGGGGGATGAAGTGAAGCTGCATTATTTCGAAGGAGGTAACTGCATTGGCCGGTTCCCTTTGGCTACCAATGAGACCTATACGAATCGGCAGAGTGGTGAAAAAGTAACCAACACCGAATGGCATAACATTGTAGTTCGGAACAAAGCGGCAGAGATCTGTGAAAAGTACTTAAGTAAAGGAGATAAGATTTATGTCGAAGGTCGGTTAAAGACGCGTCAGTGGCAGGGGGAAGATGGAAATAACCGTTATACGACGGAGGTTCACGTACAGGAATTCACCTTCCTGTCCAATAAGAGCGATTCTAATCAGTCGGCGAACCCTATGTCAAACGAGCCGTCCCAACCTATGAAAACAGAGGCTGATACCTCTCCTTCAGTTGAACCTATGGCTTCTGCCGAGGAAGACGATCTACCGTTCTAATCAAGCTAATAAAACAAGTCGCTATTGGATCCTGATCCTTTATCACTGATTAGTTTATTAACCTTTGATAGCGTGTTTATTTTTAAATGCGTTATTCTTCTTGTGCTCTTGGGTTGCTCAGCTATGATCTCCGGAGTTGAGGTAGCCTTGTTTGGATTATCTCAAACCGAGATCAATGAAATTGAGTCAGAAAAAACGGCACGGGGTAAAATTCTCGTGCGACTTCTCAATAAACCCAAGCGGCTTTTAGCGACAATATTGATAGCTAATAATACGATCAATATTGGAATCGTACTCCTCTTTAATTCCATCGGAGATACACTGTTTAAGCAGATAACATACAGTATTTTTGATATTATTTCGCTACGGTTTCTGCTGGAAGTGTTGGTCGCAACATTTTTGATCCTTATGTTCGGGGAGATACTGCCGAAGATCTATGCCAATCGCAATCGCAGGGCATTTTCATTCTTTATGGCCTATCCCCTGCGCGTATTGGATATACTTTTTAGTCCGTTAAGCAGGCCTATGCGAGACGTCAGTGACTTGTTGTATACCAGACTGGGACGTAGAAGATCGAGCCTGTCTGTAGATCATTTATCTCAGGCACTCGAACTAACATCTGAAGGGGATACTACAAAGGAAGAACAAAAGATCCTCGAAGGAATTGTCTCTTTTGGCAATACGGACACGAAACAAGTAATGCGTCCCCGAATTGACATATTCGCTTTAAATGAAGAAATGGATTTCCAGGATGTAATAGCTGAAATACCAAAACACGGTTATTCACGTATACCTGTCTACTCTGAAAGCATGGATAATGTATTGGGGATTTTACATGTAAAAGATCTGCTACCCCACTTGGAAAAGAATACCTACCAATGGGCCCAACTTATTCGGGAGCCTTATTTCGTCCCTGAAAATAAGAAACTGGATGATTTGTTGCTCGAGTTCCAGGAGAAAAAAAACCATCTGGCCGTGGTTGTGGATGAGTACGGCGGGACATCCGGCATTGTAACCATGGAAGATATAATTGAGGAGATCGTAGGGGATATTAGCGATGAATTTGATGATGAGGACTTGATCTTTTCCAAAATAGACGATTATAACTATGTCTTTGACGGGAAGACAACATTAAAAGAATTCTACCGGGTTATAAAAGTTGATAATGAAGAGCTTTTTGAAGAACAAAAAGGAGAATCTGAAACAATTGCGGGATTTGTTCTGGAGATAGCGGGTAAATTTCCAAGACGAGGAGAAGTAATTAGTTTTAATGACTACCAATTTTTAGTGGAAAGCCTTGATAAGAAAAGACTTAAACAGATTAAATTTACATTACCACATGCATAGATCTTTGCTGTTATTTCTAAGCGTGCTTTGTTTGGTTACTGCCTGTGAGGAAGCAGTCGTGCCTAAACCGAAGGCCATGTTAAGGTTGGATTATTCGGGGGGTGAAAGTGAAGAATATCAAGCAGATTCGTTTATTTTTTCCCATAATTCATTGGCAGAAGTAGTTAGATCCAAGGGAGGATATCAATTGCAATATCCAAGCATGAAGGGCACCTTGTTTTTAAATTATAAGGCCATCGATGGAGATCTGGAAACATTACTATCTGATGCCCAAAAGTTTGCCTACGAACACGTTGTAAAAGCCGATGCTATTTACGAGCAACCCTTTATCAATACAGATAATAAGGTTTATGGAATGTTTTACGAAGTAAAAGGGGACGCGGCTTCTCAGGCACAGTTTTACCTTACAGACAGTACGCAACATTTTCTGACTGGGTCCTTGTACTTCTATAGTAAACCGAATTATGATTCCATATATCCGGCGGCCGCCTATTTGCAAAGAGATATACGGAAGTTAATGGAATCACTTCGTTGGCGATGAACCCATTCAAAACTACACAAGCAGACCCTGCCAGGATCTCAGATGCCTGGAAGCTGATCGAACCCCATGTTCACCAGACCCCTGTTTTAACGTCAACGCTCTTCAATGAATGGATTGGGACAAAAGTGTACTTTAAACCCGAAAACCTGCAAAAAACAGGATCCTATAAGATCAGGGGGGCTACACATGCGATCTTACGGCTTTCTGAAGATCAGCGAAAAAAAGGCGTGGTCACACATTCATCAGGAAATTTTGCCCAGGCGTTATCCCTGGCTGCAAAAAATATGGGGATCCCTGCTTACATTGTCATGCCGATAAATGCTCCTGCCATTAAACAAGAGGCTGTTAAAGGCTATGAGGGTATAATTACGTCTTGCGAACCTACACTAGAAGCTCGCGAAAGTGCTGCATCTAAAATTATCGAGCAAACAGGGGCAACGTTTATTCATCCCTCTAATGATCTACAGGTGATTCTGGGACAGGGCACTGCGGCTTATGAATTACTAAAGGAGGTTTCTGATCTGAAAAATATCATCGCGCCGGTAGGTGGCGGGGGACTTTTAGCAGGTACGTCATTGGCAGCGAAACAGCTATCGCCCCATTGTGAAGTGATCGGAGCAGAACCCTATGAAGTAGATGATGCATACAGGTCATTGATCAGCGGGAAGATCGAGACCAACGAAACGACTAATACTATTGCAGATGGCTTGCGAACACAGCTGGGAGATGTTTCATTTCCAATCATAAAAGAACATGTAAGCAAGATCATCAGAGTAGAAGAAGACGAAATAAAAAAGGCCATGATGTGGGTTTGGGAGCGTATGAAGATCGTGATTGAACCCTCTAGTGCTGTAGCCGTGGCTGCCGTTATAAAAGAAAGGCACTTATTTCAAAAAGGCCCTATTGGAATTGTAATTTCTGGAGGAAACACAGATGTTAGCCACCCGGTTTTTACGAACTGATCACTGATCGAGAATTTCCTGAGCAGACTCAATACTTTCCAAGATTTGCTTTTTAAGCGCTATTACTTTTTCTTCTTCTTCATCCAGCCAATCTTGTTTTTCCTCTGTCAAAGGGGCACCATTTAAGATTTCATCGGAAGTGAAGCGGGTACCAAAGCCTTGCATCCAGTCCATCATTGCCTTGTGTGAATCCTGTAAGTCCTCCATGGCCGACGCATATTCAAGTCCCTGATCAGTAGAATCTACTTTAGATTTTAGTTCCCCGACCAGTTTGGCAATGGTAGACATCTTAGGCATGACCTCATCATGAAGGGACAAAACCTCTTCCATCTGACTTGCTCCGGAAGTTTTACTTTGATCTTTACACCCAAAAGAGATTAAACTCAGGGTTAGAAATAGTACAATTATACCCCGCATAGCTACTTAAAATTAATAGCCTTAAAATTAGTGAATCGGGATGCATTTACTCAGCAAAAAAGTGCCAATTTTGCGGAAACCTTCACCTATGAGCGACGTACATCGCAAATGGTATTACCTGCTCGTCTTATCGCTCATATGGGGAACCTCTTATATTTTAATAAAGAAAGGTCTCCAGGGGTTTAATCCCATTCAATTAGGCGTGATGAGAATACTGATCACGTCCTTGTTTATGGCGATAATAGGTTTTCGTTCCCTGCGGGGGATCTCTTCTAAGCAATGGAAGTGGATTGCGATCTCCGGCATGATAGGGAGTTTTATCCCGGTATTCCTGTTTGCATATGCTCAGTCTGAGATAGATAGCAGTATTGCTTCCGTTTTAAATTCGACGGTTCCGCTCTTTACCATTATTGTGGGATTTTTGTGGTTTAGTATTTACTTTTCACTGAGGCAGTTTTTGGGCGTTATTATTGGCCTATTAGGTGCGATCTTTCTAATTATTCTTGGGGCATCTATAAATCCTGAGCAGAATTATACCTATGCCGGGTTGGTGATCCTGGCAACCATTGGCTATGCGTTCAATGCCAACATTATAAAGAGCAAATTGCAGGATGTTTCTCCCTTAGGAATTGCAACGGGAAATTTTATGGTGATGATACTTCCTGCCCTGATCATTTTTCCTTTTTCAGGAGTTACACAAAAAGTGGTAATTCAAGGCCCGTATTTTATGTCATCACTTGCCTATATTATTGTCCTAGCGATCATAGGAACCTGTATTGCCAAGGTGATGTTTAATAAGTTGATTCAGATCTCGACGCCTGTATTTTCTGTATCAGTCACTTATTTGATCCCTATCGTAGGAGTGGGTTGGGGACTGTTGGATGGGGAACTTTTTAAACCGCAACAACTGTTTGCTGCCATGATCATATTGTTTGGCGTCTACCTCGTCAATAAAAAAGCGCCCACAAGGAACGTATAGAAGCATCACAGCAGTTGTACAAATAACCGCCCTGGTTTAACAGGATTTTAATGGCCAATTAAGCATAATTACGTACTTTAAAGGGGCATTTAGACCGACAACTCCATGAAACAATTTGCACTACCAATCCGATTTGGAATTGCTACTTCAGGCTGCCTGATTGCCTATTTTCTTGTGCTTTCCCTTTTTGGCCTGCATACGCAAGTATGGTATAGCCTGTTTAATGGCTTGATCACGGGCTTTGGCATTTATGAAGCTATCAAGATCTTTAAATTGAAGGAAGGCGAAAATTTCAATTACGGCAAGGGATTTACGGCCGGGGTGGTTACAGGTTTTTTTGCTACGCTCATTTTTACAGTATTCTTCGCCGTCTATGCTACAGAGATCAACCCTGAATTTCTCAAAGAATTGAGCGCAGTCTGGTTTAAAAGTTTCGAAAATTTTGAAGTCATCGTATTTTTTACGGTCGCCATCATGGGTTTTGCCACTACGCTTGTTCTCACGCTGTCCTTTATGCAGCTCTTTAAATCTACCAAGAATTTAGGGCGCTAAGTCTTGTCCATTCACGATTTAGCAGTATATTTGCACCCGCTTTATTCCTGATAATTAGGGATTGAGAAACAGAACAATTTAAATTTCATACTATGTATGCTATTGTAGAGATAGCAGGGCAGCAATTCAAAGTTGCGAAAGACCAAAAGGTATTTGTCCACAGGCTACAGGAAGATGAAGGCAAGAAGGTAAGCTTCAACAACGTCTTACTGATCGAAGATGGAAAGAATATCACAATTGGCGCCCCAGCTATAGACGGAGCCGCAGTACAGGCTAAAGTCGTTAAACATTTAAAAGGCGATAAAGTGATCGTCTTTAAAAAGAAAAGAAGAAAAGGCTACAGGGTCAAGAATGGCCATAGGCAGTATCTCACTGAATTACACATTGAAGGTATTGTTGCTAAAGGAGCTAAGAAAGCTGCTGCTAAGAAAGAGACTGCTAAAGCAGAGGCCAAACCAAAAGCTGCTGCACCTAAAAAAGCAGCCCCCAAAGCAGCCCCTAAAGTAACTGCTAAGAAGGCAGCTCCCAAAAAGGCAGCTCCTAAAAAAGCGACTCCTAAAGCTGCTGCCAAAACAGATCTTAGCAGCAAGACTGTAGCAGAATTAAAAGTAATGGCTAAAGCCAAAGGGATCACCGGAATTTCTTCAATGAAAAAGGCCGATCTGATCAAGGCTTTAAGCTGATAATATAAATCCTAATAAGAGCATATCATGGCACATAAAAAAGGTGTAGGTAGTTCAAAGAACGGTAGAGAGTCGGAATCGAAACGTCTGGGCGTAAAGATTTATGGTGGGCAAGCTGCAATTGCAGGAAATATTCTTGTACGTCAGCGTGGCACAAGACATAATCCCGGTGAGAATGTATATGCCGGTAAAGATCATAGCCTTCATGCCAAAGTTGACGGCATCGTTAAGTTTGAAAAGAAAGCAAATGGTAAATCCTATGTTTCTATTGAGCCTTTCAAGGCGTAAGACATAAGATAAATTGAAAAAATAAAACCCGCTGTGCCAACAGCGGGTTTTATTGTGATTATACCTTCCTCCTTAGTACCTATAGTACTCAGGTTTGAAAGGGCCATTTACATCAACATTGATATAATCAGCTTGATCTTTCTTCAATTCGGTAAGCTCAGCACCCAGTCTTTCCAGGTGTAGTTTGGCCACTTTTTCATCCAAATGCTTTGGTAACGTATAGACTTTGTTATCATATTTCTCATGATGATTCCAAAGTTCGATCTGGGCCAGGGTCTGATTAGTGAAGGAATTACTCATCACAAAACTAGGATGGCCAGTCGCGCAGCCCAGGTTGACCAACCGGCCTTCAGCCAATACTATTAAATCTTTACCATCAATAGTATATTTATCTACCTGTGGCTTGATCTCATCCTTTGTATGACCATATTTCCCATTTAGCCAGGCCATATCGATCTCATTATCAAAATGCCCGATATTACATACAATGGCCTTATCGCGCATGGCTCTGAAATGCTCTTCCCGGATGATATCTTTATTTCCTGTAGCTGTTATAACTACATCGGCCTTGTCAATAACCGTCTCCAATTTTTTTACTTCGAAACCATCCATACAGGCTTGTAATGCACATATTGGATCTATTTCTGTAACCGTAACTATAGCACCTGTACCCTTAAAGGAAGCGGCAGTACCTTTTCCCACATCTCCATATCCTGCCACTACAACACGTTTTCCGGCAAGCATGGTATCCGTAGCTCTTCGGATCGCATCTACAGCACTTTCTTTACACCCATATTTATTATCGAACTTGGATTTAGTGACAGAATCATTGACGTTTATGGCCGGCATGGGTAAATTTCCATTTTTAAATCGCTCATAAAGACGGTGTACCCCTGTCGTGGTTTCTTCAGAAAGGCCTCTTATGCCGGCAGTTAATTCCGGATATTTATCCAGAACCATATTGGTAAGGTCCCCACCATCATCAAGGATCATATTCAGCGGTTGTCCTTTTTCACCAAAGAATAGTGTTTGTTCAATACACCAGTTAAATTCTTCCTCTGTCATTCCCTTCCAGGCATAAACGGGTATTCCAGTGGCTGCAATAGCAGCAGCAGCATGGTCTTGTGTTGAAAAGATATTACATGAACTCCATGTGACTTCAGCCCCAAGTGCCACTAAGGTTTCAATTAGAACTGCAGTTTGAATGGTCATGTGAAGGCAACCCGCAATTCTGGCCCCTTCCAGTGGCTGTTCAGCTGAATATTCTTCTCTGAGCGCCATAAGTCCGGGCATTTCTGCCTCTGCAAGCCTAATCTCCTTTCTGCCCCAATCGGCTAAGGAAATATCTTTTACTTTGTATGGCTGGTACGTGAGTGTTTTTGTTCGCATTGCTATTTATTTTATACTTTTCGGAAATAATACTATCGTTTTTTCCGAGCTGCAAAGATACGGAATACCTAAATTTTTCTATGCCTCTTTATCAAACTATTAGCGTATCAGAATCAACCTTAATCTACATCTGGAAGGTAGAGGAAACGGAAAGTCAGCTAGCTGAAAACATCAATCTAACCGAAAATAGCAGGAGTCGGGTGTCTGGTATGCGTTCTGAGATCCATCGAAGAGGCTATCTAAGCATAAGGCACCTCCTGGCTGAAGCGGGGTATACAGATAAAGACCTTTTTTATGATGATGTCGGCAAACCTCATTTAAATGATGGATCCTATATATCCATTACCCATTCTGGCATCTTTACGGCAATAATCGTGGGCGTTGAGAAGGAAGTAGGGATCGACATAGAGAAGCAGCGCAAAAAGATCATCCCGATTGCTCATAAATTCACGCCCATCGAAGCCTATAGTGCCATTGACAATGCAGAAGCATTGATCCGTAAATTAACTGTTGTTTGGGGCGCCAAAGAGTCGCTCTATAAGATCTATGCCACCAAGGGGCTTAGTTTTTTAAATCATATCTATATCCATGATTTTACTCTAGATACCCTGGCTACGACAGGCAAAATTATTTTCTATGGTAGGCGAAGTGGATACGACATCAACTTCCTGGAATTTGAAGGCTATACCTGCGTTTATGCCATAAAACGACCTTATGAGTAGCCTTGTGGACTGGTTTTTTGCACAATACGATGAGGTCCCCTTCTACCTTATAACTCTCGAGATTATAGGCGTAATATTTGGTTTTCTGAGCGTATGGTATGCTAAGAAGGAAAATATTCTGGTTTACCCAACTGGGATCATCAGTACAGGAATCTTTGTTTATGTATTGGGAGTATATGGTTTGCTGGGCGATATGCTTATCAATGCCTATTATTTAGCGATGAGTGTTTATGGATGGTATATTTGGACACGAAAAGTAGACGCCACTCATTTTATTCCGGTTACCAGAATGAATGAAAAGGAAAAGCAATGGAGTTGGGGCCTGTTTATTGGTTCAGTGCTGTTTACAGTAGCAATATATCTGGGATTCGATAAATTCAATGCGTGGACGGCTTATGTAGACACACTGACAACAGCCCTCTTCTTTGTAGCTATGTGGCTCATGGCCCGGAAGAAATTTGAGCATTGGATCTTTTGGATCGTTGGTGATATAATTTCAATCCCGCTCTATTTGTACAAAGGACTTATATTTACAGCGTTCCAATATCTTGTATTCACCTTAATTGCGATTGCCGGTTATAAAGCATGGAAGCAGCTTATAAACAAAAGCCCACAAACCTTGTTAAAGTAGTTCTGTTTGGGCCGGAATCTACCGGAAAAACAACGCTGGCTCAGGAACTGGCAAAGCATTACAAAACGGAATGGGTACCAGAATACGCCCGGGAATACCTTCAAATGAAATGGGATGAGGAAAAGAAGGTATGTGAATTAACAGACCTCTTGCCCATAGCCCAAGGACAGATACGCCTTGAAAATTCGCTGAGTGAAAAAGCAGAACAACTCCTTGTCTGTGACACAGATCTTTTGGAAACAAAAGTGTACTCAGAGATCTATTTTAATGATTATTGCGACCCCCTATTGGAACGATTTGCTATAGAGAATTCATACGATCTTTATTTGCTT
>JAOTYW010000087.1 GCA_029861705.1 Flavobacteriaceae bacterium | reverse complement strand
ATAGGGAATGTTACCTATCTGGAGAATATCTCAGAGCAGCAAATGCATCTTTTCCATGCCGATGAAAAGGAAATCCGCCTTATCTCTGTAAAAGTGCTCAATCCGGAAATTGACCTTAGAAATCAGGAAGGGTTCTCCTGGTTTAAAAAGAATTGGCAGTCAGACTTTGTAGATTATCTGACTGCATCTAAATTCTATAACGATGAGCGCAGCAAAGAGGTCTTTGATTTAATTCAGCAAGGCGCAATTATTACCAAAGGCGAGCTCTTTATGTGGTTTGATGGCATGATTGAATAAATTATGACAGCAAGAAAAGACCTGTTTCAAACTACTATATTTGTACCATATTAAGCCATATGTCTAAAAAACCTTCCATACCAAAAGGGACGCGTGATTTTTCTCCGCAGGAAGTCGCCAAACGGGATTATATCATTGACTGTATCAAAAAGCATTTTACAATCTTTGGCTTTGCACCGATAGAAACACCTTCCTTTGAAAACTTGAATACCCTGATGGGAAAATATGGGGAAGAAGGCGATCGCTTAATTTTCAAAATATTGAATTCGGGCGACTTCATAAGCAAAGTGGATGATGTCACCTATAGCTCAAAGAATTCTAAAACATTACTGCCTAAACTCACTGAGAAAGCCTTGCGATATGACTTGACGGTGCCATTTGCCCGTTATGTTGTCATGCATCAGAATGACATACAATTTCCCTTTAAAAGATATCAGATTCAACCGGTATGGCGTGCAGACCGTCCACAGAAAGGTCGTTTCAGGGAATTTTATCAATGTGATGCCGATGTAGTTGGGCCTAGCTCAAAATGGCAGGAATTAGAATTGCTACAGCTTTATGACAGGATTTTCTCTGCGCTTGGTTTCAAAGATCTTACGGTCCGGATAAACCATCGTAAGATACTCTCAGGGATCGCTGAAACTATTGGGGCCAAACACCACCTTGTGGATTTTACAGTGGCACTGGATAAATTGGATAAAGTAGGCACTGCAGGGGTGATTAAGGAGATGGAAAGTAAAGGTATATCTAAATCGGCCATTGATAAGGCAGAACCCTTATTTGCCCTTCAGGGAGCTAGTGCCGAGAAAATAAGGATACTCGATAACTTTTTAGAGGATTTTAAAGAGGGGATCGAAGGGGTAGTGGAGATTGCCGACATTATAGATGCCGTATCCGAAATGGATTTGAGATGTATTAGCCTGGAGCTGGATGTTACCCTGGCTCGTGGCCTGAATTATTATACGGGTTGCATTTTAGAAGTAAATCCACCTGAAGGAGTTGAATTAGGTTCTATTGGCGGTGGGGGTCGTTATGATGATCTGACCGGGATCTTTGGTTTAAATGGTGTGAGCGGAGTAGGTATTTCCTTTGGTCTTGAAAGGATTTATATGGTCATGGAGGAATTAAATCTCTTTCCCGAGTCAATTGATCACTCAGTAGATGTGCTTTTTGCCAATTTTGGGGAGGAAGAGGCAAAACAAGCCTTTGGCATATGCGCTCAGCTAAGAGATCTGGGTATTTCTGCAGATATGTACCCTGTTGATGCAAAAATGCAGAAGCAAATGAAATACGCTAACAATAGAAACATTCCTTATGTTGTCCTTGTAGGGGCCAATGAACTTGCCAGCGACACCTTTGTTGTTAAGAATATGGAAGGCGGGGGGCAAGCGACATATAAAACTTCAGCGCTGCAGGATTTTGCCGACCAGATCAAAGCTGCTTCCTGAGCAGATCAAGTACACCGTTAATATACACCTCATCATGTGGTACATGCCCTTGTGTTAAAGGTTCATGTAATACAGAAATAAATTCCTGCAGGGAGATCAATTTGATATCAGCAACTTCAGACTCTTGAGGGACCAAATTAGTTACAGAAACGGTTAGTGGATGCAGGAAGGTATTCAGGAATTCGGCATCAATCAACCCGTCTTTGTGTAATTTCAAACTTTTATAAACCCCTACTTGTTGTAAGTCGGCTTCCTTTATTCGCAATCCGATCTCTTCCTCAACTTCGCGTAACGCGGCCTCCTCTGATGTCTCCCCGGCAGCCATATGCCCGGCTACAGAAACATCCCAAAGCAGGGGGTATGTTTTTTTATTGGCCCCGCGTTGCTGCACCAATATGTCGCCATTTGATGTATAAAACCATATATGAACACAGGGGTGAAACCAACCTTTAGCGTGCGCCTCAGATTTCAGGCAAGTCCTGCCGGTAGCATTCCCATTTTCATCCAGAATGTCTACCCATTCATCCATGGTAGTTTTGTTAGTTGATGTGCCTAATCAAAGTAGCTAAACGTTTCTCCCGCTTTAATCGTCAATAAAGACTCATAAATAAGTCGGATTACATTCTCCACATCATCTTTATGAACCGTTTCAACTGTTGTATGCATATATCGTAGCGGCAGGGAGATCAATGCAGAAGCAACCCCGCCATTACTATAGGCAAATGCATCAGTATCTGTTCCTGTAGATCGTGACGATGCCAGGCGTTGGAAAGGTATTTTCTTCTTTTCCGCCGTTTCTATAATACGCTCTCGAAGCTTGTTTTGTACCGCTGGGGCATATGATATCACAGGCCCTGCACCGATCTCGGTATGACCTTCTTTTTTCTTTTCGATCATCGGTGTTGTCGTATCGTGACAGACATCAGTTATGATCGCGGCATTGGGTTTAATTGTTTCCGTGATCATCTGTGCGCCCCTTAGGCCGATCTCTTCTTGTACGGAATTAGTCACATAAAGACCAAACGGAAGATCTACCTTATTTTGATGTATGAGTCGCGCTACCTCTGCGATCATAAATCCGCCTGCTCTGTTGTCTAAGGCGCGGCACACAAATTTATTTTTATTCAGGACTTCAAACTCATCCGGGTAAGTGATCACACAGCCTACATGAACGCCCATTTTCTCAACTTCTGCCTTGTCTTTAGCGCCGATATCAATGAAAATATTGTCTAGTTTAGGCGGTTGTTCCTTGGCCCGGTCTCGTGTGTGAATAGCCGGCCATCCAAATACCCCTCTGACAATTCCTGATTTCGTATGAATATTCACCCATTTAGAAGGGGCGATCTGGTGGTCGCTACCGCCGTTTCGGATCACGTAGATCAGACCATCATCAGTTATATAATTTACATACCATGAGATCTCATCAGAGTGTCCTTCGATCACAACGCGGTATTCAGCATCAGGGTTGATAACGCCTACTGCAGTGCCATAAGTATCAGTGATAAATGTATTGACATAGGGCTTTAGATAGTCCATCCAAATCTTTTGTCCTTCCCACTCGTGTCCGGTAGGTGCGGCATTGTTCAGGTATTTTTCAAAGAAATCGATCGACTTTTTATTTAGGATTTTAGGCATATCTGTGTTTAGATTAATTCCTTACAAACTTAGCAATATTCACTTTTATTTAATAGCCGCTAATGCCTATAATGCTTAATTTTGGCAAGAATTTTGGGTATGCATTGACATGAGAAAGGATTTCTTAAGCGTATTGATAATGATCTTCGTTGCCACAGGCTATGCCCAGGTACCCGAACAGGTACTGGATTCGGTAACTGAGAAGTTGATCATCATTGAAGGTGATTCTATCTTCAAGGCCAGTATTGACCTTGATGAAGTTTACATTTTTGGGAAACTTGAATTTGCCTCGTACAAGGAGAAGTTGCGTTACTATGTACTACGCCGAAAGACCATTAAAGTGTATCCCTATGCAAAGATGGCTTCAGAGCGACTGGTTGAGTTAAACGATACGCTGCAAATGATTAAATCTAAGCGAAAGAAAAAGAAATATACAAGAAAGGTCCAAAAGTTTATTGAGGGAGAATTTTCAGAAGAACTTAAGAAGCTCACCAGGACGGAAGGCCAGATCCTCGTCAAACTAATTTACAGGCAGACGGGTAATACGGCCTTTAGTTTAGTCAAAGAATTACGAAGTGGTTGGCGGGCATTTTGGTATAATACCACGGCCAAAATGTTTGATATTAACATAAAGGAGGAGTTTCACCCGGATGAGGTTCATGAAGACTATTTAATAGAGGATATTTTGCAGAGAGCCTTCGCATCCAGTAAGCTACAAAGGCAAAAATCTGTCTTGGACTATGACTATGCCACCCTGACGAATAAATGGGGAAAACCAAAAAGCGAAGAATAACTTGCAACTTGGCTTAAAACTTGCCCTGCCAAACTATGGAACTAAGCTATCATCGTGAAGAAAAACTAAATGCATGGTCCCATGGAATGGGTATACTTTTGAGTATCCCTGCCCTTATTATTTTGTTGATTCAATACTCCGGAAGTGCCCCATATGGCACTTTTGCCCTATTGGTATATGGCCTTTCACTGATTCTTCTATTCACAGCCAGTACACTTTACCACCTGGCCAGACATCCAAAGGTAAAGAGCCAGCTGCGTATTTTGGACCATATTAGCATCTATGCGCTAATTGCAGGGACATATACTCCGGTGGCCTTAATCAAACTAGTAGACGGGAACGGATGGATCATTTTCATTATCGTTTGGTTAATCGCCTTGGTTGGCTCTGTTTTAAAACTCTTTTTTACAGGGAAGTATGAGATCCTTTCCTTAGGCCTTTATCTTATAATGGGCTGGCTGATCGTGTTTGATCTGCAAAACCTAATACTTTCCTCTTCAACAATGGGCATTTTCCTGTTAGCTTTAGGAGGATTCTTCTATACTTTTGGCATCTTATTCTACGCCTGGCGACGCATACCCCATAATCATTTAATATGGCATTTTTTTGTCCTGGCCGGGGCCATTAGCCACTGGTGTTACATCTTTATTGACGTTATTTAATTCGTTATAAAAAGTAGGCGATAATTAACCCGAGGATAATAGCGATCACTTTTCGGAAGTTGAAGGTATGGCCCTCTGAGCTCTCGAATAAGATGACCGTAGATATATGAAGGAACATCCCAACAACAACTGCTTTTAAGTACAATTGATAATTTTCAAACCCTGGTAAAACCGTTGTTAGATATGTGCCAAATGGGGTCATTATGGCGAAGGCAGTCATAAAGAGCGCAGCCTTCCCAATTGAAATTTCCGATTGAAGGATAAAAGCACTTAAGATAAGAGCAATAGGAATTTTATGCACAACGATACCAAAAAGGATATTTTCTCCGCTGCTAATGGGAATGCCTTCCATAAGTGCATGCAGGCCAAGACTTAGAAAGACGATCCAGGGAAACCTAGCTGAGATCACAAAATGCATATGACCATGTTCGGCGCCACGACTGAAGAATTCCAGGATTATCTGCAATAAAATCCCGCCTAGTATACATACACCAAGTATTTTAGGATTATCAAAACGATAGACATCGGGCAATAACTCAAAGATAGTGAGGGACAGTAGGAAAGCGCCACTGAATGCCAGCAGGAGCTTATAGGATCTATCACGGATGCCTTTTATAACAACCATAAGAACAAAGCTTATGATCACTGCCAGAAAGGGAAGTAAATATTCCTTCATATCCTTTGTACACAAGGGTAATTGGGGCCGTAAAAATAGCGTATTTTTACGCCCTAATCAGGATTATGTCAGCAAACTTTCCCATCATAGCCAAAACCCTCTTTGGATTTGAAGATCTCCTTGCAAGAGAATTAGCGGGCCTCGGTGCCAGTGACATCAAACCCGGGGTAAGGAATGTTTCCTTCGTGGGAGACTATGGATTTTTGTACAAAGCGAACCTCAATTTACGTACTGCAATAAAAGTGCTAATGCCTATAGCCATGCTCAAGATCCATACGGAAGACGATCTCTATCGGAAGATATTAGCCATTAACTGGGATCTTTATCTCAGTCCGGAGCAAACCTTCGTCGTTGACAGTGTCTCGGTTTCGCCAAAATTCAAACATACATTATTTCTCTCGCAGCGTGTAAAAGATGCTATTGTCGATAAATTCAGGCAGACGCATGGCAAAAGGCCTTCTGTTGATACCGATAATCCGGATCTGCGTATTCATGTCCACATGGGAGAGAGATCGTGTCACATATCTCTGGATAGCTCTGGGGGCTCGCTACATAAAAGGGGATACCGCACTATAACCAATATTGCGCCTATCAATGAAGTACTTGCTGCAGGCTTGCTTCTGCATAGCGGATGGGATGGACGTTCTCACTTTCTGGACCCAATGTGCGGGAGCGGTACCTTACTCATCGAGGCTGCTATGATCGCTTGTAATATTCCTCCAAATATCAATCGCAAGGAGTTCGCTTTTATGAAGTGGAATAACTATTCTCCTGAGCTGTTTGAAACGATAAGAAATTCCAGTTTAAATAAAATTCGGGAGCATCATTACTCGATAAGGGGTTATGACAAAGCACCTTCTGCTGTTGAAAAAACGATACAGAATGTGGAAAATGCGAACCTAAGTGAATATATTAAGGTTGAGCGCAGGGATTTTTTCCATACCTCAAAAGAAGTGGAAGGGCCTTTACATATGGTATTCAACCCTCCTTACGGACAACGCCTGAATATCGATTCTGAAGCTTTTTACGGGTCTATTGGCGATACGCTCAAAAAAGGGTATCCCGGTACTCAGGCCTGGTTTGTTACGGCCGATCCTGAAGCACACAAATTTGTCGGTCTAAGGCCGTCACGAAAGATCAAGGTGATGAATGGAAATCTTGAATCGCGCTTGCTTAAATATGAGATCTATGAGGGCAGTAAAAAGGCTAAATTCCAAACCCCTGGCTGATTTCTTCGCTCGATCATTCTACAAGTCCAGGCTTTGGGCTCTCATTGAAAATATTCAGGAAGGCTTTCCTGAATAAAATAATTCCATCCGCCAACAGCACTTTCTCTTCTGAATTCCGGAATATCGTCTTGAAAATCTTCAAGAACCTCGACGGAAAGTTTTAAGTGAGATCCGCTGGCATTCTTACTTACATAAAAGGTGACGTGAGAGTCTCCCGGGTATTCTAGAAATTGCCATCGAACCGTGAGTTTTTCAAATGGAATTGCTTCTACCACTGTCCATTGGTGTGTAAAATTGCGACCTTCATTTATCAACAAAAAATCTGTATAAAATCCTTTTTCCGCCTTAAAATCGGGCATTTGAGGAAAAAACCATTGCCTCATTTCTTCAGGGTCTGTAATAGCAGACCAGAGCCTGTCTGGACTTACGTTAAAATCTTGTTTAACTATGATGGGAATATCTGTTTTTTTCATAATAGAGCCTGGTGTTCACTGACAATACAGTCCAGTTCAGTTTCTACGAGCCATTCGTCCTGAATAAATCCTTTTACAACTACAAAAGTACAAGCTGGTTTAACGTCCATAAAGAATTCGGCATGGGCACGAGCAGCATCGGTCCAATCTTCCCTTTGCCTAAGGTAGATCCGTGTGCGGACAGTGTCAGCTATATCACCGCCGACATCCTTTACGGCATCGGCCATGATCTCAAAACATCTAAGGGTCTGTGCATAGGCATCACCTGGAGAAGCAGTTTTACCATTGGGTAGTAGCGGAGCTGTCCCAGAAACCGCTATAATATCCCGAACACGAACAGCCCGGGAAAAGCCTATACGATTCTCATAGTTTGAAGTTGATTCCATGATCGATCCTTAGCATGGAAGATACAAAATATGATTATTAAGAGTGTGCCTAACTTAAGAGGGATCTTCTATAGCTTCCAGTTCTTTTAGGACTTCATCCCGGATACCCGTGGAATATACCCAACCTATAATACCACCTACAATCCCCGAAATAATAGTCAGGCATAAAATATTTACAATTGTACCCTGAACATTCGCCAGGTTGGTCGTGCCATACTGAATAAGGTCAACGGAACTGACACCCAGAAATCCGATGATCGCTCCGGTTAAAGCCCCTTGAGAAAAGCTGTCAATGTGGCTCAATTTTCCAAGAATATAGGCCAGCAGCAAGCCCCATGCAAGATGCCCGATAATAAGAGGGGTCATCAACAAGTCATCTCCGCGTTCTACACCTTCTGCAGTGCCAGAATTTACCAAAAAGAAATCTTCCAAAAGGAAGGCAAAAGTGATAAAATCCAACATAAAGGCAACAATACTGCCGATCAATCCCGCTATAATGATCTTTCCAGCATTCATTAAAGTTTGTTTTGGTATAAGAAAGTTACGTATTCCAATCAGGAATCAATTAAGAAAAACCTTAGAAGAACTATAGGTGTTCTTAGTTGAGTCTATCATTTTGAAATATTATTTCGATCAATTCCAATCGAACATAGCTCCGAATGGCCAAAATTGCCTACTTTTAATTGATAATACCACACACACATGAGGCTGCTATTGCCAGTCCTGCTCCTTTTTATATTTTCCCTTACAGCACCTCTATATGCCCAAAGTCCCGAGCTTTTCGATTCATCTGACCCCATCAAAATAAGACTCCAATTCTCTCGCAAACAGTTACTTACCATGACTAATGACAGCACGTATATGCCCGGTAAAATTGCGTATTATACTAATGGGCTTTGGCAGGAAATAGAGTGCGAGATCAGGGCACGGGGTAATTTTCGAAAGAAAAATTGTTTCTATATCCCTTTAAAAATAAAGATAGGATCAAACACTCAGTCTGATGGTCTCTTTGATGATAAACTAAAGTTTAAGTTGGTGTTGCCATGTAAGATTGAAATGCTAAACGACGATGCCGTAATTAAAGAATATTTAGCTTATAAGATCTTTAAAGAACTATCCCCGGTATATTTCCAAACCAGACTTGTAGACTTAGAGTGGGTTGAGACCAGTAGTAAGCGTGATAAATCATTTAAAACAACAACATTAATATTGGAGGATGTGGACGAAGCCGCCAAGCGTTTGGGCATTCCTGAGATTCGCAGAAACATTCCGGCCTTGCAACAAGATGATGTGGCATCTGTAAGATTATCGCTATTCCAGTATATGATTGGAAATACAGATTATTCCACGAAGGGGCGTCATAATATTAAGCTACTTTTTCAAGATGGGAAGATCATACCCGTACCATTTGATTTTGATCTCTCTGGTTTAGTTAATGCCTCTTATGCACATGTATCTGGTGCTAATGATCTATCAAAAAATATAACTGAAGTCACCCAAAGAGCATACAAGGGGTATGTTAGAGATAGGGCTATTTTTTATCAGGTACGCGACGAAATGCTACATAAAGAAACTCAAATTTTGGAAGAAATAAATTCAATTGAAAGTCTGTTGGAAGACAAAAGGGATTTTAAAAGAATACACTCATTTGTCCGCGAATTCTTTGATATTCTGCGTGAGGAAAAGAAGTTTGAGAAACGTATCCTTCGTCATGCCCGTCAATCCTAGCTTTATATCCATAAACACGATTCTAATTCGTTATAGTAATCTCCAATAAAAGAGTATGTATGGCGTGAGGGAATTATACACATAATCACATAATTGCCTTTAAATTAGTTGTGATGAAATTGATGATCAATAAAAAGGGTCGATACGTATGACCGACCCTGTCTATTTTTTTATATCTCCAGGAACTTATTCCTGTTCTACTGCCTGAACAGCTCCCATATCCATAGATGGACTTAAACGGTCGTACCAAACTCTGGAAAGAACGATCTTACCTTCTTCGAACCTGAAAACTCGGTGCCACGGTACATTATATGTATAGTCGCCTTCTTTAGCCGAATAATTCCCCCAAACAGACACCCATTCCCCGGCCAATTCGCCTTCGTTAACAACAAGCGCATTATAAATAAATACTCCTGCATCCTGTTCTGTCCTGTTTGCACTTCTGGTAATAACGCCTGCCAAAAAATCATCAAGGGCTACAGAATCTTTGGCGCCAGGGCCAAAGTCCCAGTAAGAATCCGCTACATACGATCTGGCCTGAGCTGTATCATTCGCCATAATAGCATTAATATAATTTACGGCCATTTCAACATGGGCATCTTCATTGGAACTGATGTCGTACATCCTGGATTTCTCAGCTGTTTCTTCATACTTAGTTTCTGCTTCTTCCGTGTTGGTTTTACACGAAACAATAAGAATTCCACCTAAAAAGAAAACGAAAAGGGACTTTGACAACATACTAAAGCATCTCATAATAGATATAATTTGATTAATAAAAAGGGAAAAAATTCTTTTTAAAAGGTACATATAATTTGTTAAAATCATGGATTTTTACTCAGGCGATTCGGGTTGAGGCACTTTCGTCTTTTTGTACAATGGGAGGAAATAGGAGAGTGTATAATTGAAGCCAGTTCCAAACTTACTGCCATCTGTGACTTTGTTGAAACCCGGGATCCACAAATTTGGGAATTCATCCGCAGTCTTCTCCGTAATAATATAGCCTAGTCGTACGCTCACGCCCAAGTAAAAGTTTCCAAATATTTCGGCATTTAAACCAACGACCATTTCCAGCCATGAGGCGTTTAGCGCTCCAAATTCCTGAGGTGTATTCGATCCAGATTGAAATCCATTTGGATCCCAATACCGATTACTATCAAAATAAGAATAGGAGTTCAATGTTTGGGAAAAGGAACTAAATGCATAGCGACCTCCAACGTAGATGACGTTATTCATGCCATACCAATTTTGATATGAATTAAAGTTTACGCCAAGTTTCACATAGCTTCCTTTGGTTGTATAATCATAAAGTAGATCAGAGGGGCCCGGATCTTCTTCTCCCAAGATCTCGCTCTGACCTTTTTCTTCATTTCCCAATTCAGCTGCTAGGAAAA
>JAOTYW010000086.1 GCA_029861705.1 Flavobacteriaceae bacterium | reverse complement strand
GAAGAACTACAGGCTAGCAACCCGAGCAGGGCGAAGAGCATTAAAATTTTCTTTTTCATGGTTCTATATTTATGTTCTTATTGGATCTTATTTGAAATAGGAGGCTGAATGTTAAGCGGCTAGTTGGCGTCAACTGAGTGCCAACAACATTACTGTATAATGGTAATTCCCATTGTGATTTTAACTGGGTAGCGGGGGAAATAGAAAACGTTAATTCGGGCCTTAGAAAGATCCATTCCCCTCCTGTATTTGGGAAGTCAAAATCATTGATCTGGTCTTGCTTAGCATGCCGGTATTTCACTACTACTCCCGGATTGAATAACACGCTTCCGATGAGAAGTTCTTCCGTATATCCCACCAGGCCCTGAAGTACATTTCCAAATTCGTAGGTAGATGTGTTGTTCAGGTACGATGTATTCTTTCCAGTTAACCTATAGAGGACTGATCCAGTCCATGTCGCTGTTGGTCGAAATCCCTGGCCAAATAATGACATGTAGCCGATCCCATCCCATGCTCCGCTACCAGGTTGCAGGTCTGCTGTGAGCTGGAAACCTTCATCTGAAGAAAGATCTGATTTTCCCAACGGTGCTTTCGCGCCAAATCCTAAGACCAAGTTAGTAGCTTCACCTAAAAGGGATGGCCAGGTATGTGTCGCCATAAGTACAGCATCTCCTATCCCTTTAGTTTCAGTAACATTAAGGTTTGAAAATTGACTGATCTCTCTGATTTGATTGACCCATGAAAACAATACTTCGAACGCCCAGTGATTTGTCAAGCTGTAACTTGTATTCCAGAGAATAGAGTGGGTGATCCTTCGCCTTGAATTGTCATCGAGTTTTTCCGAAGAAGCAAACAGGCTATTAAGATTGTTGTAATCATAATTTAATCCAATCTGCCAGGTGCCTGCACCTTCATTAGCCATTCCCAGGTTATTTGAAAGAGGAACACCTCCTGAACAACAAGTTTGCGCATAGGAAGTAAGGCCTAACAACACCCCAAATATCAAGCAGTAAGATCGCATAGCGTTATTCGTTTCTTAGTATTTAGTACCAGACATGAAATATACCTTACGCATCAAAACGTTAAATTCAGAAAGCCATAGCAATCATATGCCCTGCAAAAACAGCAGGAATTTTAGCAAAATTATTACCTTGGAGGCCCAATTTAAAGCAAGAATTTAAGTGGAGTTTCCAATACGTAAAAAGCTAAAATCAATACTTGGTAATAAAGACCAGCCAGTGGACGCCCGACTGGAGCAGGTATGCCTGTTGTTGCAAAAATCTAATCCAGCCTACGACTGGGTTGGTTTCTACTTCGCAGACGTGGAAAAGAAAGAACTTCATTTAGGTCCGTTCGCAGGAGCCCCCACCGATCATACCGTTATTCCTTTTGGCAAAGGGATCTGTGGCCAGGTGGCAGAGAGCAGTGAAAACTTCGTTGTTCCGGATGTTGAGGCACAAGATAATTATATCGCCTGTGGAATTGATGTGCGTTCAGAGATCGTTGTCCCGCTCTTTGTAGGTGGCCAAAATATAGGTCAGATCGATATTGATTCCCATACGCCGGATGCCTTTGGCGAAGCTGATGAACGATTATTGGAAATGGTAAATTTCGAAGTCGCCAAAATTCTTTAAAACTTTCCCTCATTTGTTGATAACCTAGCACTGAATTGCCCTCTAAAAAAATTACTTTTGTGGGATCAAAGAGGCATCCATGAATTCTTCTAAAAAAGCCCAGACGGCCCTAATTTCTGTATTTCACAAAGAGGGGCTCGGACCCATTGTTACTAAATTGGACCAATTAGGGGTCAAGATATATTCTACAGGCGGCACTGAACGATTTATTCAAGAGCAAGGCGTTGCAGTTACCCCGGTTGAAGATCTTACCAGTTACCCATCCATCTTAGGGGGCCGTGTTAAGACCTTGCATCCAAAAGTATTTGGGGGGATACTCAGCAGGCGGGAAGAAGAATCGGATGTGGCGCAATTGGACACCTATGAGATCCCAGAAATTGATATTGTGATCGTCGATCTGTATCCCTTTGAGAAAACTGTAGCATCCGGTGCAGGTGAGCAGGACATCATTGAAAAAATAGACATTGGCGGTATCTCGCTGATCCGCGCAGCTGCTAAGAATTATAAGGATGTACTTTGTGTCTCCTGTATGGATCAATATGATGATCTGCTATCTCTTCTTGATACTGGCGAAGGAATCACAACACTAGAAAAGCGAAAATCTTTTGCTGCAAAGGCATTTGAAGTTTCTTCCCATTATGACAGTGCTATTTTCAACTATTTTAATGCTGAAGGCACTATTCCTGCATTAAAAGTTAGCTTCTCAAAGGGGATGCCACTTCGATATGGAGAAAACCCGCATCAGGAAGGCACTTTCTTTGGTGATTTCGATTCTCTCTTTGATAAATTGCACGGCAAAGCTCTTTCCTATAATAACTTATTAGACATTGATGCAGCCGTACATCTTATGAATGAATTCAGAGATGACCCACCAACTTTTGCAATTCTTAAGCACAATAATGCCTGCGGACTGGCCACTCGAGGTACCGTAAAGGAGGCTTATGTAGATGCTTTGGCCGGGGATCCTGTGTCTGCTTTCGGTGGTATCCTAATTACCAACACAGCTATTGATAGAGAAACGGCAGCAGAGATTCACACGCTGTTCTGTGAAGTGGTCATTGCTCCGGAATTTTCCAAGGAGGCTCTGGAAATTCTTAAGGGTAAAAAGAACCGCATTCTCTTGATACAAAAACCCACGACGCTTCCAAATTCCCAGGTACGCACTTGCCTGAATGGTGTGCTGGAACAGGATCGGGATGAAAAAACAGATATCCTTTCAGATCTTGAATACGTTACTACTCAAAAACCCACGGAATCTGAAATAGAGGATCTTCTTTTCGCTTCCAAGTTGTGTAAGCATACAAAGAGCAATACCATAGTTCTGGCAAAGAATAAACAATTATGTGCCAGTGGAACGGGCCAGACTTCCAGGGTAGATGCCCTAAACCAGGCGATTCAAAAGGCCGGCGTTTTTAATTTTAACCTTCATGGGGCAGTTATGGCAAGTGATGCCTTCTTTCCTTTTCCCGATTGTGTAGAGATCGCACATAAGAGCGGGATCAAAAGTGTTATCCAGCCCGGGGGGTCAATCAAGGATCAATTAAGTGTAGATTACTGTAATGAAAATGGACTATCTATGGTCATGACAGGCACCCGCCATTTTAAACATTAAATTTTGCTACTTTTGCCGATAAAAGAGTACCTTTCATCGCAATACTAACTTTACAATATGGGGTTTTTTGATTTCTTAACTGAGGAGATTGCCATTGACCTCGGCACGGCAAATACTCTCATCATTCATGCTGACAAAGTGGTTGTTGACAGCCCATCAATTGTGGCTCGTGACCGTCTCACCGGTAAGATCATTGCAGTGGGAAAAGAAGCAAATATGATGATGGGGAAAACCCATGAAAATATTAAAACCATCCGGCCACTTAAGGATGGCGTTATCGCCGATTTTGATGCTTCGGAAAAGATGATCAATATGTTCATCAAGAACATTCCGGCCTTAAAAAAGAAATGGTTCCCTCCTGCCCTGCGTATGGTGATCTGTATTCCTTCAGGAATTACAGAAGTGGAGATGCGCGCTGTTAAGGAGTCTGCCGAACGCGTAAATGGCAAGGAAGTCTACCTTATCCATGAACCAATGGCTGCGGCTATTGGCATTGGGCTGGATATCATGCAGCCTAAAGGAAATATGATCGTTGATATAGGTGGGGGTACAACTGAGATCGCTATCATTGCCCTTGGGGGAATTGTTTGTGATAAATCAGTTAAGATCGCAGGGGATGTTTTTACCAATGATATTATTTATTACATGCGCACCCAGCACAATTTATACGTTGGCGAAAGCACGGCAGAAAATATAAAGATTGAAATTGGGGCGGCTACAGAAGACCTCCAATCTCCACCCGAGGATAAATCAGTTCAGGGTAGAGACCTGTTGACTGGAAAACCAAAACAGGTGCAGATCTCTTATCGTGAGATCGCCAAGGCTTTGGACAAATCTATTTTAAGGGTAGAGGATGCCGTAATGGAAACCCTTTCGCAAACACCGCCTGAATTGGCAGCGGATATATACAACACTGGAATATACCTGGCCGGTGGCGGATCAATGCTTCGGGGATTAGACAGGAGGCTCTCGCAGAAGACAGATCTCCCTGTTTACATCGCAGAAGATCCTTTACGGGCTGTAGTACGGGGTACAGGTATTGCGCTTAAAAACCTTGAGCGTTATAAGAGCATTTTGATAAAATAGATTAAAACCGTCTTCCCGTTTGGCCTAAAGGGTAATACAATTACAGAGTGAATGCAGCGTATAATAGATTTTATCTTACGATATCGGACTTTTATCCTATTTCTATTCCTGCTTTCCCTGTCTTTGATGCTCACTGTCCGTTCGCACTCTTTTCATCGTTCTAAATTTTTCAACTCAGCAAATTGGGTCTCTGGTATTGTTTATAATTCCCGGGATAACATCACTTCTTACTTTAAACTAAAGGAAGAGAATTCTTTATTGCTGGAAGAAAACAACAAATTACGGCACCTGCTTTTTAACCGTAATTTTTCGGATAGTGTGGCACTCGATTCAGCAGAAGTTGGCTATGAAGTGCTGGCGGCGCGCATCATAAAAAACAGTTATGCCAATTCAGAGAATTACCTGACTATTAACAAGGGTAGTGCTCATGGTGTTTCACAGGATATGGGCGTGATCACTTCAACAGGAATCCTGGGTATCGTAGAGCACAGTACTAAAAACTATGCTGCTATTCAAAGCGTCTTAAATACCAACTCCAATATAAATGCCAAGATCAAAAACACAAATCATTTTGGATCTCTGACCTGGAATACTGATCACTTTGATGTAGTACAGCTGGAGGATATACCCAGGTTGGTTACGCTAACGGTTGGAGATACCATCATCACAGGAGCCATGTCCAGTATTTTTCCGGAAGGGATTCCCATTGGCGTGGTAAATGATTTTAAACTCGAAACCTCAGCCAGCTTTTACACCATTAATGTTGGCCTTTTCAATGATATGACCAACTTGTCTACGGCTTATGTTATTACCAATCTAAGCAAGCCGGAGATCGAGGAACTTGAATCAAACATACTGGATGAACAGGACTAATATTCTTATTGGAATCCGTTTTGTCTTACTGATCTTGGCCCAGGTCCTGATTTTTAACGACCTGAATTTCTATGGCTTTATCAATCCTATGGTCTATATCATGTTCCTTTTTTGGTATCCCATCAAGGAGAATCGGGTTGTATTCCTATTAGTATGTTTCCTCCTAGGGCTAAGTATAGATATGTTCTCAGATACGACAGCCATTCATGCAGCAGCTACTGTATCTATTGCATATTTCAGGGGCCCTATGATGCGATTTGTTTTTGGTATAAACTATGAGTTTCAAAGCTTTCGGCTGGCGCAGGCATCCATGGTACAACAATTGACTTTTTTAACGTTATTGATATTAACGCATCACACAATATTCTTTACATTAGAGATATTCAGCTTTGCGCATGCAAGCCTAATCATGAAGAAAGTGATGCTGACGGGCATAGGCACATTAGTATTATGTTTCTTGCTTCGCAATTTGTTTAGCAGGGATAAAGAATGAAGAAGTTTTTATTATCATCTATTATTATTGTTATCGGTATCACCTTTATCGGTCGGTTATCCTATTTGCAAATTTTTAAATTCTCTCCAACACAATTATCGGAAGACCCTGCCATCAAAGCTATTTATGATTATCCCGAACGCGGCTATATATATGACAGAGATGGTAATTTGTTAGCAGCTAACCAACCTGCCTATGATGTCATGGTCATCCCAAGAGAAGTCAAAACTTTGGATACCCTGGAATTTTGTGATCTGCTTCGAATAGATAAAGAAACCTTTATCTCCAAATTAGAGAAGGCCACCATCTTTTCCCCTAGGCTCCCTTCTGTATTAGTGCAACAGCTTTCTAAAGAAGATTATGCCCGATTGCAGGAAAAGATGCGTAAATATGAAGGCTTCTATATTCAAAAAAGATTGCTCAGATTTTACGACACCCCAAGCGGTGCCAATGTGCTGGGTTATATTAGCGAAGTAAATGATTGGGAGATCAAGGAGAACCCCGATTATATTCAGGGAGAGCTCACAGGAAGGACCGGAATTGAAAAGCAATACGAAGAAATACTTCGAGGTCGAAAAGGAGTAAAATATATCCAGAAGGATCGCTTCAATCGCGATCTGGGACCGTATAGAGAGGGAGTCTTTGACACACTCCCCGTACCCGGAAAAGAAATTCATGTAACATTAAGCAAGCAGCTGCAGGAATACGGCGAGCGGCTCATGAATGGTAAAAGAGGAGGCGTTGTTGCTATTGAGCCTTCAAGCGGTGAGATCCTTGCGCTTATTTCAGGCCCCACCTATGATCCTTCACTGTTAGTAGGACGGGAGCGCTCAAAAAATTATAACAAGCTTCATTACGACACTATTGCGAAGCCTACCTGGGACAGAGCTTTATTAGCTGAACCCTCTCCTGGTTCTCCATTTAAAACATTAAATGCCCTGGTAGCCCTGCAGGAAGGCGTGATCACACCACAAACCAAATTCCGATGCTATAACGGGTTCTATGTGGGCAATAAGAAAAGAGGCTGTCACTGCGGCGGCGGTGTACGCGATATGAACGTAGGTATATACAGATCCTGCAATGCCTATTTTGCCGGAACTTTCAGAAAGATCTATGAAAAATTTCCAACCACCGATGAAGGCATGGATGTCTGGGAAAAACACATTGAAAGCTTCGGCTTAGGAAATTACCTTGGCTATGACCTTCCTAATGGGCGACCAGGGCGCATCCCCGGCAAAGCTTACTACGATAATATTTATGGCGACAATCGCTGGTCTTCTTCCTTTATAATCTCCAATTCAATTGGTCAGGGCGAAGTAGCTGCGACACCAATTCAATTGGCCAATATGACAGCAACCATTGCCAATCGAGGTTATTATTTTACACCACATATTTTAAAGAAGATCAGTGGCGAAGAGATCAGTATTGATAAATATACCACGCCTAAACACACCACGATAGACCGGAAACATTTTGATCCTGTAGTGCGTGGAATGGCAGAAGTATATAACAGAGGTACTGCCCGTTGGGTTCAAATTCCCGACATAGCCATTGCCGGTAAAACCGGAACCGTGGAAAACTTTACCATCATCGATGGAGAAAGAAAGCAACTCACGGACCATTCCATTTTTATTGCTTTTGCGCCTGTTGAAAATCCGAAGATCGCCATAGCTGTGTATATTGAACACGGATATTACGGCGCCAGATATGCAGGGCATATCGCTTCATTGATGATCGAAAAATATCTTAAAGGAGAGATCAGCCGGACTGATCTTGAAAAGCGAATGCTTGAGAAAACCCTGGAACATGAATACGCCAAACCCTACAGTGGCGAAGATTTCAAGATAAACGAATATGTCTGGTAGAACTTGGATCGGACGCATCGATTGGCTCAGTATATTCCTTTTTCTTATTCTCACTATCCTGGGTTGGGTAAGTATTTATTCATCTACTTTTTCCGAAGATCATACCTCTCTATTTGATTTTTCTCAGCTATATGGGAAACAATTATTCTTTATTGGTATCAGCTTAGTTGTGGCCATTGTTATCCTTTTAATAGAGGCAAATTTCTATGAGCGTTTTGGTAGTATATTTTATTTAGGGACGATGATCCTTTTACTTGGTCTTTTTGTCTTTGGAAAAACTATTGCTGGAGCTACGTCCTGGTATGACCTGGGATTCTTTAATCTACAACCCTCTGAGCTCGCCAAGTTTGCTACGGCCCTTGCCCTGGCGAAATATTTGAGTGACATACAAACTGATATCAAGCGACGGAAAGATCAGCTTTATTCTATCCTGATCATTTTGATCCCGGTTTTATTGATCATTCCCCAACCCGATCCCGGGAGTGCTTTAGTATTCCTTGCCCTTATTTTTGTAATCTTTCGTGAAGGATTGCCCTTGTTCTATCTTGCGCTGGCTTTTGTCTTTGTCCTGATTTTTACCACAACTCTTATGTTTGGGACTATCTGGGTTTCTATTGGTCTCATCCTTATTATTGCCATTTTCATGATGGTAAAAAAAGCTACGCTTCGAGTGCCCATTTTACCTATCGTTGGTTTTTTGATCATAGCGATTGGCTTCTCTTACTCGGTAAGCTTTATTTACGACAATGTCTTTGAACAGCGCCACCGCGACAGATTCGCACTTTGGTTGCGATTAGAGAAAGATCCCGAAAAGTTAGAGGAAATCAGAAAGACGATCGGATATAACACCTATCAATCAGAAAAGGCCATTGAATCAGGAGGACTGGTAGGCAAAGGCTTTTTGGAAGGAACTCGAACTAAAGGCGATTTCGTGCCAGAGCAGCATACAGATTTTATTTTCACAACCATTGGAGAAGAATGGGGTTTCCTGGGCACCTCAGCTGTAGTCCTTTTATTTACAATTTTACTGCTGAGACTGGTAAACCTGGCCGAGCGGCAAAAGACAGATTTTGCCCGAATGTATGGCTATGGTGTCATCTCCATTTTACTCATTCATTATTTTATAAACATTGGGATGGTAATTGGACTGATGCCTACAGTCGGCATTCCTTTGCCCTTCTTTAGCTATGGCGGCTCAGGATTAATAGGCTTTACCATACTCCTCTTCATTTTTCTGAAAATAGATGCGAGTCGATTAAATTGATCAACGGAAATTCCAACCTTTACTACTTACGGAACTTTCTAATTTATCTTCCTGTTGATCCGGAAGCTCCTGGAAAAAGTCGATTCCCGTAAGAATTTCCAGTTCATCTACAGAAACTACAAAGTTGACAAGCCCCTGCTGTGATTCCTTATGCGGCATTAAAAAAGCAATTACTTCAAGCTCCTCTTCTTCTCCCCTGGCTATAATTTTATAATAGGCCTCTGGTACAGCGACATCTTCCTCCCCGATTACCTCCAGACCGCGCTCCAGTACCCCTCCTACGATCACTTGTAAATCGCCATATCGCTTGCACCAGGAACGCACTTTCATCTCCAGTCGGTTCCATACCCCGGCATTAAAATCTTTTCGCTGCGGACTGATATTACTTGTATAAAAAGTTTGATTATAGGCGTACTCAGAAAACCGCCTGTCGCCGGCCGGGCATAGATGGCCCCGGTCAAAACCTGAACCCCTGTAATTCCTCCAGTCTGCCGATTTAGAGCGAACTTTTGGGTCTTCAACAAAATAAGGACGGCGGCGGTCATCATTGGTAAGGTGTGATTTTCTCAGGCTATAAGCGACCCATTCTGCCTGCTCATACTTTTCGCTATAGGAGAGCGTAAAGTGATCATGAACAACAATAGCTCCGGTAGTCGAGCTGGGGAGTAGTAATTCTTCCTGATTTTCTATCCGGTCAGAATTTTCTGGAGATGAATAGACATCTGGAGTGTAAAAATTTTCAAACACCCAGAATCCCACTACAAAAATGAGAAGTAAAGCAGTGTAGATCAGTTTATTTTTATCTCGTTTATTCATAGCTCGTATGCCCGCTGCAAAGAACGGAAAATATGTAGAGACAAACGTAAGCTAGCTCTAGTTATAGCGACTAAGGTTTTCTATATTTATCCTTATGAAAGAAGTGAAAGAACTCACCTGGAAATATGTTATACACTATGCGACCAAAGGCAACCTCGCTCCGGATCGCAGAGTTGAAAAAACACCTGAGGAATGGAAAGAAATACTAAGTCCGCAGCAATTCAAGATCACACGGCTCAAGGGCACCGAGTCACCCCATTCAGGGGCGCTGTGTAGTATTTATGAACCGGGTAAATACGCTTGTGTTTGCTGCCATACCCTCTTGTTTGATTCCGGTTTGAAATTTGAATCGGGAACGGGCTGGCCCAGCTTTACCCAACCCATCGCGCACAATGCCATCAAATATGAAAAAGATAGCAGCTTTGGCATGATTCGGGTTGAGGTGCTTTGCAATACCTGTGATGCCCATTTGGGGCATATATTTCCTGACGGACCTGCTCCCAGCGGACTGCGTTATTGTGTGAATTCTGAATCCCTGATCCTGGAAACCGATATCTCATGAATTCAGCACTAGAAAAAGCAACACTAGGAGGCGGATGCTTCTGGTGTACAGAAGCCATTTTTAAGGAATTAAAAGGAGTAGATAAGGTTATTCCCGGGTATATCGGTGGAGATGCCCCGGGCACTCCAACCTATAGAGAAGTATGTTCCGGCCTGACAGGCCATGCCGAAGCCATTGAAGTGTACTATGACCCTACTGTTATAAAATACAGTGATATCCTTACCATCTTTATGACCACGCATGACCCGACAACTTTAAACAAGCAAGGGGCAGATAGGGGGACGCAATACAGATCGGTAATATTTTACCATTCAGAGGAACAAAAAGAAATTTCAGAAATAGTGATCAAAGAATTGGAGCCTTTTTTTGATGATCCCATTGTAACCGAAATTTCGGAAGCCTCAACATTTTATGAAGCCGAGGATTACCACCATGATTATTACAATCAAAATACAGAACAGGGATATTGTAATGCAGTCATCAGTCCTAAATTGGCAAAATTCAGGAAGATGTACGCTAATT
>JAOTYW010000085.1 GCA_029861705.1 Flavobacteriaceae bacterium | reverse complement strand
GGCAAATACCACGGCGAGTACCTGTCCCAATCTTTTATATCCATTTTCCTTTAACCCTCTGGATAAATAGTACATGGGTCCGCCATATACAGTGCCGTCTTCACCTACATCCCGATATTTAACACCTAGAGTACATTCTACAAATTTGGTAGACATTCCAATAAGACCACACATAATCATCCAAAAAGTAGCCCCGGGACCTCCTACAGCAATAGCCACGGCTACCCCTGCAATATTCCCCAGACCCACAGTACCAGAAACAGCTGTTGCCAATGCCTGGAAATGACTCACTTCCCCTTCTTTACTTTCATCACGAATGGTATCCGGAATATCTCCATCAACAATATTTACCTCCGCTTTTTCCACTCCATGTCCTTCAGGACCTTCCAGTTCATCATATTTGCCTCTTACCGTATTGATCGCAAGAGGGAATTTTAGGACATTGGGGAATTTGAAGTAGAAGGTAAAAAATGTCGCGCCGATAACCAGCAAAAGCAAAACAACGGGAATGTCATATCCTGCGATTGTAATGGGTGTCAAAATAAAGCTTTCCCACCAAACAGCTATAGGCATGAATTTTTCATTGACACGTTCATCCAATCCCATTTCGGCTCCCTCCTGGGCCAGCGTTACTAAAGGAAATAAAAAAGTGAAAAAGGCAATTAATCTCTGCTTCATAATGGAGTTATTAGCGGGTGAATTTGGTTAGTACCGGGGGCAAGATGGTAAAAATTATCTATGGAATCAAATAATGTCTCTAATTGATATGGAACATAGTGTTCAACTTATTAATCTGCTCAGGCCTGCCAAGAACGATGACTTTGCCCTTAGGTTGTAGAGGGAGGTCAGCTTCCGGATTGATAATATAATCGCCATTTGGATCAATATATCCAATAATCGTACATCCCGTCTTTTTACGTAGATCCAGATCGCGAAGGGTGTGGGTATTTAATTCCCCGACGAAATCCTCTATGGCAACCTCTTCAAGATTGGTCGTATTCTCTCCTTCGACGGATAATTTGTCCATAAAGGTGATCAGGTCCGGCAATACTACAAGGGATGCCATATGATCACCCCCAATTTTATCGGGCATAATAACTTTATTGGCCCCGGCTAAAAGCAGTTTTTTCTGTGTGCCGGCTTGGGACGCTCTTGAAATGATAAAAATATCAGGGTTCAGCTGCCGGGCAGTAATCGCAATAAATAAATTATCGGCGTCTTCCGGCAAGGCTACAATTAAGAAGGAAGCTTTGTCCACACCTGCTTCAAAAAGTATGTCATCTTCTGTAGCGTCTCCTTCAACAAAGAGGAAATCTTTTTCATGCTTTCTTATTATTTCTTCGTCCCGTTCGATCACAATAAAGTCCCTGTTATAGGCTTTCAAACGATCCACGGCCTGCATACCATTCCGACCGTAGCCGCAAACGATAACATGGCCTTCTAGCTGCTGAATTTTAGTTTTCACCTTTTTTTTCTTTAAGAGTTGAAGTGTATTCTTGCTCAGGATATACTCAGAGATCACAGAGAGGGCATAGCCCAAAATAAAAACGCTGCACGTGATAAGTATAATGGTAAATATTTTAGCCTCAGCCCCTAAGGGTCGTACTTCCATAAATCCTACTGTGCTTATCGTGATCACAGTCATGTACAGTGCGTCGATCCAGGAGTAGTCAGATACATATCTGTAACCCAAAGTACCCATAAGGATAACCCCCAGAATCAGCACTAAGGCTATAAGGATTTTTGATCGAAAGAGTTTTAGCATTGGCTATAAGTCAAATACAGATGTGCGTTTGGTGTGAAGCAAATCCTTGATCCGTAACCAGAATGCCAGAAAGAGATATAAGGCAAAACCAAAGCCAAGGGTAACAAATGTCAGATATATAAACGAAGTGCGCACGACCCGCGTCCGAATACCTAGTCGCTCTGCTATTCTTCGGCATACCTCAAAACCGCGTTTCTGGAAATAATACAGGATCTGATAGAAATACTTCACCGTCTAAAAATACTATTTATCCTGTAATAAGAAATGACCTATACTACATTCTAAACATCGATGTTTTAAACAATAGGCTTTATATAATTGGAGTAAGGCCTGTGAATCGAGTGCGGAAGTAGATGTTATTCCAAGGTCTGTGTATGAATCTACGGTCCTATTTTTCTCTGATTTTAAAGATTGAGCCAACTCAAGGATCCTTTCGTTCCGGTCAAGCCCCCGATAGCGTGCATAGGCAAACTTCAGTGGGATAATGGCATTTAGTATTAGGGTTTCAATAAAGGCCTTTGACGTTGTTTTTGGTTTTCGGTCTGACTCCTTTCCAAAAAGGTAATGAGTCTCCCAATATCCCGAGGCTGTAGATACAAGCATTTCTTCTAAACTAACGTAACGGTATTCAGACATGAGCGTATTAAAGTTATGTGCAGGATCACACCAAAATGCAGCAAACTGGGAAAGACGCAGCGTTGGGAAATTCATTGGACGAAGTTTAAAGAATTCCACTTCTTTTCGCGTCCCTTTCTTTACATTGAATTTATGAGATAGAAATTCAAACGCGTCATGCATTTTTTGATAGTAGGGATCAACAGGGTTTTTTTCATTCAATAAACCGGCCACCCCAAATAAAATTGCTTCCATTTTCGCTGGGTCCCCCTGCACCTTTTTAACAACATAAAAAGGTATTCTTCGTCCCACTTCCAAAAAATTTTCCTTGTTGATTTTGGAACCAAAGCTTTGAAGGACCATAAGAAATGTAACTGCGTCCCAATCCCCATTGCATGCTTGAAGTAAGCTTTCTATTTGTGATACCTTCTCAACTAAACGTTCAAAAAATAGTCGCTCTTTCCACGCATCAATTAAGAATGAGTCAACTCCTGCAATTTGATTTTCACAATTGATAAATTGCCCGGTTCTCAACTTCATCAATGTGCGGTATGATTCCAGCGCAGATGGACGGATCATTTTTCGCATCTCCAGCGTCGGAATGGCATATCCAGCTGCATTAAGCACCGGTAAATCTTCCTGCCAGACCACATGGAGGACAACATTTTCATAGTTTGGATCGCATTCATGACTGTGTGCATACCAATCCGAAGCACGAACGTGGATCTCTACATTTCCCGCCCAGAGTTGATCATTGAGACGGATTTGGGCGTTAAAGAAATCCGGTCCTGAGAACTTATTGTGGTGACCCGGATGAATAATAAATAAGGACTGACCACAGCTTGTGCGCAATCCGGGAGCGTCAAGCTTTCTGTATTTCCATAAGAAATGAAGGAAGTCTTCCTGCATACGGCCAAAGTAGTGGCAGAATATGCAGCAAGCATGCAGCAAATAAATGCTTACTTATGAGTTTCGCCCTGCCACTCAATGATACCGCCGGGCAGATTGTAGGTGTGCTTAAATCCCAAACTATGCATCACTGCACACGCCTGTTCGCTTCTGTTTCCGGAGCGACAATACACATAGTAATTTTTGTCCCGATCCAGGGGCTCTAGTTTGTCCAGAAAACTTTGCCTCTGGTAGATGTCATTATGCAGCGCACCGGGAATGTATCCCTCTTCAATTTCTTCCTGGGTGCGAACATCCAGAATTACTACATCCTTGTCTTTTTTAATCCCATCGGCCCAGGCCTCTTTATCAATATCAAACATCTGTGTAATAGCTTAAGTGCGCAAAAATAAGGAACTCTTGTAAAGTCACACAATTCTTAGTTGCATTCTACTCTTTTTCTGTTATATAATTGTTAATTATAAATGTCAAGTGTTAAGGTCCATTATTTTTGACGTCCAATAAAAAATTGAGGGGGGGACCCCCCCACTACTAATTAAAATAATTACAAACTAAAATCTCCTACAAACATGAAAAAGAATCGATTGAATTTAGTTCTCGCCTTATTATTTGCAGCCTCCGGATTGGCTGTAGCTAGTGAAGGTGATAAGAAAGAAGTAGATACAAAGAAGAGCACAGTGACATGGAAAGCGTATAAAGTGACCGGGTCACATACCGGAACAGTAACCCTAACATCAGGGGCACTTGAATTTGACAATGAGGTTTTGACCGGCGGTGAATTCACAGTAGACATGACATCATTAGTAAGCACCGACCTGGAAGGTGAATACAAGGGCAAGTTAGAAGGACATCTAAAAAGTGATGACTTCTTCTCTGTAGCCAATTTTCCTAAAGCCAAGCTAGTATTTACCGGGGTAAGTCCTAACGGCAAAAATTCGTATGAAGTAACGGGAGATCTGACTATCAAAGGCATTACAAAGTCCATTACATTCGACCTGTCAGTGTATGGAAGTAAAGCTACTGCTAGTCTTAAAGTAGACAGAGCTCAGTACGACGTGCGTTACGGGTCTGGAAGTTTCTTTGAAAACCTTGGTGATAAGACCATATATGACGAATTTGATTTGGTAGTTGATCTGGAATTTTAAATTGCCTGACATTTGCCAAATTGAAATTCCTTTCTATATTTGAAGCAATGAAACAAAATGCAGTACATACCTGGTGGTGGATAAACTTACGTATTATGTCGTGAGCTGACCCCTTGTATCGTATTGTACGAAAAGGCTTGTCTAACGCGACAAGCCTTTTTGTTTTATCATGATTTATGAAATATGGCATTTACCCTTGAGACAGATGTAAAGAAGATTTTATCAGATACGCTCACACCCGTGAGCATCTACCTTAAGATCCGTGATACGTTTCCCAACAGTATTCTCTTGGAAAGTAGCGATTATAGGGCCTCTGATAATACATTCTCCTATATCTGTTGCAACCCAATCGCTGAAATAAAACTGGAGAATGGCAAATTAAGCACTAGGTTTCCAGATGGCAGCCACACATTCCAAGATGTGGGCCCGGAGACCAATGTTAGTCGTGTTATTCATGATTTTGCACAGGAATTCATAACTCAAGGGCCAGAATTCAAATTCATTCACAATGGGATTTTTGGCTATATGAATTACGATGCCGTCCGATTTTTTGAAGATATTGAAATCTCCCATAAAGAAGGTTCGCCAGATGTACCTGATATGTATTATGCTGTATATCAGAATATTATCGCTATAGATCATTTTAAAAATGAAACCTATCTCTTTGCCCATTGCTATGGCCGGCCTTCGAACATCGATCAGTTAGAGCGACTCTTACAGGTTCAGACTTTTAGCTCTTATCATTTCGAACGTCAAGGTGAGCCCGGATCCAATCTTAGTGACGACGACTTTATGGAAATGGTAAAAGTTGCTAAAAAGCATTGCGCCAAAGGAGATGTATTTCAATTAGTATTGTCGAGGCGCTTTACCCAGGAATTCACTGGGGATGAATTCAATGTCTATAGAGCACTGCGTTCCATTAACCCGTCTCCCTATCTCTTCTTTTTCGATTATGGAAGCTTTAAAATATTTGGCAGTTCGCCAGAAGCCCAGTTGATCGTTCAGGATGGCACGGCAGAGATACACCCAATAGCCGGTACTTATAAGAGAACTGGAAATGATATAGAGGATGCGGAGAGGGCACAAGAATTATCGGAAGATGAAAAGGAAAACAGTGAACATGTAATGCTGGTAGACCTGGCCAGAAATGATTTAAGCAGGCATTGCTCGAACGTGAATGTGGCTAAATACAAGGAGGTACAATTCTTCTCCCATGTCATCCATCTGGTTTCAAAAGTTATTGGCAAGAAAAAAGAAGGGACGAGTACTATGCAGGTGGTTGCAGATACGTTCCCGGCAGGAACCTTGAGTGGGGCACCTAAACACATGGCTATGCAATTGATCGAACGCTATGAAAATGTGAGTAGGGGCTACTATGGGGGTGCGATCGGATTTATGGATTTTGAAGGGAATTTTAACCATGCCATCATGATTCGGACATTTTTGAGCAAGGATCATAAATTGATTTATCAGGCTGGAGCAGGCCTGGTTCACGCCTCCGATCCAAAAATGGAATTACAGGAAACATATAATAAACTGGGCGCCCTCAATAAAGCGCTGGAAATGGCAGAAGGCCTATAGAACTTGACGTATGAAGCCCATTTTGGTCATAGATAATTACGATAGCTTTACCTATAATCTGGTGCATTATCTTTTGGATCTTGGACAAGAGGTAGCTGTTTACCGAAACGATAAAATAGCCCTGGAACAGGTGCAGGAATACGACAGGATCGTACTTTCCCCCGGACCTGGAGTTCCTGAAGACGCCGGTCTCCTTAAAGACATCATTCGGGAAAATGCCGAGAGCAAACATATTTTTGGGGTTTGTTTGGGGATGCAGGCTATAGGCGAAGTTTTTGGGGGCAAGTTGAAGAACCTGGATCAGGTATATCACGGAACTGCCACTACTATGAAAGTAACAGCAGCAGATCCGCTCTTTGATAATCTACCTGAACAAATGCTTGTAGGCAGATATCATTCCTGGGTGGTAGATCCGGACCTGCCGGAAGATCTGCTAATCACCTCTGAAGACGAAAAAGGACAAGTAATGTCATTGCGACATAGAACCTATTCGGTTTGCGGGGTACAATTTCATCCCGAATCTGTGCTGACCGAGCACGGAAAAGCAATATTGTATAATTGGCTAAGCTCAATATCATCAACATGAAAGAACTATTAAACAGACTTACAAATCACGAAGTGCTTTCGGCAGCGGATGCCAAAGAGGTATTGGTCAATATTGCGAAAGGATCTTACAATGGAAGCCAGATAGCAGCATTCCTCACGGTTTACATGATGCGAGGCATCAGCATTGATGAATTGCAGGGTTTTCGAGATGCGCTTCTGGAACTCTGCCATGCAGTTGATCTATCCGCCTATGATCCTATTGATCTATGTGGGACCGGGGGCGATGGAAAAGACACTTTTAATATTTCTACCCTGGCCTCTTTCGTGACGGCCGGAGCGGGAATAAAGGTTACTAAACACGGGAATTATGGAGTCTCCTCAACCTGTGGCAGCAGCAATGTCTTAGAACATTTGGGGATTGCTTTTAGCAACTCTCCGGATTTTTTAGAGGAGTGCCTTGATCAAACCGGCATATGCATCCTTCATGCCCCTTTGTTCCATCCGGCCATGAAGAACGTAGCCCCTATCCGACGAGAACTTTCTGTCAAAACTTTTTTTAATATGCTTGGACCCATGGTAAATCCGGCATTTCCCAAGCATCAATTAGTCGGGGTGTTTAATCTTGAATTGGCCCGTATGTATGGTTATCTCTACCAAAAAACCGATAAGAATTATAGCATTCTTCACGCCCTGGACGGCTATGATGAAATTGCCCTGACCGGCCCAGTAAAAATTATTAGCAGAGAACATGAAAATATTTTAAGCCCTGCAGATTTCGGAACAAATTCCGTACGGGCAGAAGACATTCACGGGGGAGAATCTATAGCCGATGCAGCCGGCATTTTCATGGATGTCCTAAAAAATGAAGCAACGGATCCCAGAAAAAATGTGGTATGCGCCAATGCCGGAATGGCCATAGCTACAGTCCGCGGATTGAGTCCGGAGGAGGGTTTCCTGACTGCAAAAGCATCTCTGGAATCAGGGAGGGCATTAGACGTATTTAATGCCTTAAAATCCAAAAGTGAGAAAGCAGCCTGATATGCATATTTTAGAGAAGATCATCCGGGAAAAACAAAAGGAAGTCGCCTTCAGAAAAACGCAGCTGCCGATCAGTCAATTGGAAGAAACACCTTTCTTTGCTCGCGAATGCCTCAGCCTTTCTAAGCAATTGTTAGAGTCACCTTCAGGCATCATTGCGGAATTTAAAAGAAAATCACCTTCTGAATCCGAGATCAACAGAAGTGTGGAAATTGAAGATGTGGCCAGAGGATATGAAGCCGCAGGTGCCAGTGGCATGAGTGTGCTCACAGACAGCCTGTTCTTTGGTGGTGATCTGACCGATCTGGTCGCTGCCAGACAATCGGCCTCCTTACCGCTTCTGCGGAAAGACTTTATGATAGATGAATATCAGCTATATGAAGCCAAGGCCCATGGAGCCGACGTAATCCTTTTAATTGCAGCGGTCTTGTCTGCCCAAAAGATCGTCGACTTAACAAGCCTGGCACGGCATTTGGGCATGGAAGTTCTTTTGGAAGTCCACAATGAAACAGAGCTAAAAAATTCGTTTACAGCAGGCATTCAAATGCTGGGGGTTAATAACAGGAATCTCAAAACTTTCAATGTAGATATACAAACATCTATTGAATTGGCCGCACTGGCGCCGGAGGGGGTCACACTTGTATCGGAAA
This sequence comes from Flavobacteriaceae bacterium, assembly GCA_029861705.1. GTDB lineage: Bacteria > Bacteroidota > Bacteroidia > Flavobacteriales > Flavobacteriaceae > HDS-28. Next base: position 2,634 of record JAOTYW010000085.1, on the reverse strand, counting down.
GCGGTTTAAAATCACCTCAAGATGTTATCACAATACGTAAAGCTGGGTATCGTGGTTTTCTAATAGGTACTCACTTCATGAGACATCCAGACCCGGGACATACCGCGGGAGAATTTATAAAGCAGCTAGCCGTATGAAGATCAAGGTTTGTGGCATGGGTGAAAATTATTCGGAGGTGGTTGCTTTGCAGCCCGACCTCCTGGGGTTTATATTTTGGAAACCATCGGCCCGGTATTTTGATTTAGAGAAGCTGGAAACGTTTAAAATTCCCAAAGTGGGCGTTTTTGTAGATCAGCCTCTTGAAGAGATCTTGCTAAGAACCTCCCAATACGATCTGGAATACGTGCAATTACATGGGCAGGAAACGCCTGAATTTTGCAAAACCTTGTCGACCATACTCGAGCAATCTGGCTATAACACTCAGATAATAAAAGCATTTGCCATATCCGATGATTTTGATTTTAGTTCCCTGAATGCCTATCAAATGTTTGTGAGTAGTTTTCTCTTTGACGCTAAAGGGGAGTTGCCGGGCGGAAATGGGATTGGCTTTAATTGGGAAGTATTAAAGAAGTATGACGGCACAACACCCTTTTTAATAAGTGGCGGAATTGGCCTTGATGATGTCGATAAAATAAAAGAATTCCTTACGGAAGCTATCGCTCAATATTGCAGTGTGATAGATGTAAATTCTAAATTTGAATTGCGTCCGGGTGTCAAAAATGTTCATGCCCTGGAGGCCTTTATAAAACAGATCAGGCGATTAACCAAAGAGTAAGATACCAGTATGAGTTATCACATAAACAAAGATGGATATTACGGACGGTTTGGCGGGGCCTTTATTCCCGAAATGCTCTACCCCAATGTGCAGGAACTAAAAGAAAATTATCTGGAGATCACGAGGGATCCGGCTTTTGTAGCGGAATTTGAAGAGCTGCTTTCCACCTATGTCGGCCGACCCACGCCATTATATTTTGCACAGCGGTTCTCGGAGCGTTATGGAGCCCAGATCTATTTAAAACGCGAAGATCTTTGCCATACCGGAGCCCATAAGGTGAACAATACCATCGGACAGATCCTCCTGGCCAAAAAACTTGGCAAGACACGTATAATTGCGGAGACAGGTGCCGGACAGCATGGCGTGGCAACAGCAACGGTTTGTGCCCGGATGGGTATGGAATGTATCGTATATATGGGTGAAGTCGATATTAAAAGACAAGCCCCGAATGTAGCCAGGATGAAGTTGCTCGGAGCCAAAGTTCGGCCTGCTTCTTCCGGGAGTAAAACATTAAAAGATGCCACTAACGAGGCCATCAGGGATTGGATCAATAATCCGGTTGACACCCACTATATTATTGGGTCTGTTGTAGGGCCTCACCCCTACCCAGATCTTGTTGCCCGCTTTCAAAGTGTAATTTCCAAAGAAGTGAAAGAACAACTCAAGAACTTGGGCGTAAACAAACCAGATCACGTAATCGCATGTGTGGGCGGGGGAAGCAATGCAGCTGGGATATATTATCACTACCTGGATGAAGATGTCAATCTAATTGCTGTGGAGGCAGCAGGCAAGGGTATCAGTAGCGGTCACAGCGCGGCAACTACTGCTATAGGCAAAATGGGTATCATCCATGGCAGCAAAACATTGCTAATGCAAACTTCGGATGGACAGATCACAGAGCCTTACAGTATATCCGCAGGATTGGATTATCCCGGGATTGGACCATTGCACGCACATCTGTTTGAGTCTGGTCGAGCTGAGTTTATCGCGATAACCGATGAGGCAGCCATGCAGGCAGGCAAGTCTCTGTCTGAATTAGAAGGAATAATACCTGCCATAGAAACGGCGCACGCCCTGGCTGTTTTTAAAGAACGAAAGTTTGACAATGATGAGATCGTTGTTGTGAATCTTTCCGGTCGCGGAGATAAGGATCTACAGACCTATATGGATTATTACTCACTATAACAGGGTCACTTATGAATAGGATATTAGAAAAGCTCAGATCAAATAAAACTTTACTCTCTATCTACTTCACTGCCGGATTTCCGACATTGGAAAGTACAGTCCCTATTCTTGAGGCCTTGCAAAAATCAGGTGTGGATATGGTAGAGATAGGCTTGCCTTTTAGCGATCCGTTAGCAGACGGACCCACCATACAGGCCAGCTCAACACGCGCACTCCAGAATGGGATGACAAGTGATACCCTGTTTGGACAGTTGGCAACTGTACGGAATACGATTGATATTCCCTTGTTGATCATGGGCTATTTTAATCCCATCCTTCAATATGGGGTGGAAAAATTTTGCGCCCGGTGTGAAGAGATAGGCATAGACGGAATTATCATACCGGATCTCCCACTCGCTGAATATGAAAGTGAATACAGGCCGATTTTTGAAGCCCATGGTTTGCTCAATATTTTTCTTATAAGTCCGCAAACTTCAGAGGAGCGGATACGGGCGATCGATCAGGCATCTGAAGGTTTTATCTATATGGTTAGTTCTTCGAGCACAACGGGATCCAGTGATGGCTTCGGCAATGAACAGCAAAAATATTTTCAGCGGGTGGCCGATATGCAATTGAAAAACCCACGGATCGTGGGATTTGGAATCAAAGACGCGGCTAGTTTTCAAGCAGCAACG
>JAOTYW010000084.1 GCA_029861705.1 Flavobacteriaceae bacterium | reverse complement strand
TCGGCCCCATTATTGATGAAGTCAGCGAAGAATACGAAGGCAAAGCAATAGTAGGAAAGGTTGATGTGGATTCTAATCAGGAATTTGCTGCCAGATATGGTGTACGGAACATCCCTACCGTCTTAGTCTTTAAAGATGGTGAAATCGTAAACAGGCAAGTAGGCGTATCACCTAAAAAAGTGTATACAGATGCAATAGATGCCTTGCTTTAAAAGGTGTTGTTGTTTCTGTGAAAAAGGTTTGACTTCTAAGTCAAACCTTTTTTAGTTTACCTTAGTAGTATCCATGAACATTCAATCAGAATTACATAAAGCGTCACTTTTTAATAACCTGGAATTTCTGGCCAACCAGGTTGTGGAAGGGTTTATTAGTGGTATTCATAAAAGTCCCTTTCATGGGTTCTCGGCAGAATTTGCTGAACATAAGATTTATAATATTGGCGAGAGCACTCGACATATAGATTGGAAGCTTTTTGCAAAAACAGATAAGCTGTATACAAAACGTTACGAAGAAGAGACAAACTTGCGTTGCCATATGATCCTCGATAATTCTGCTTCTATGTATTATCCTTCTGTCAAGGAATTGCGCCTTGATAATTTGAATAAAATAGGTTTTTCAGTATTAGCCATAGCTTCATTGATGGCAATATTGAAAAAACAGCGAGATGCGGTGGGATTAAGTGTTTTTTCCGATGCGTACAATTTCTACACCCCTGAAAAAGGAAGCGAACGGCACCATCAGAGGTTATTATCCAAATTGAGTGAAGTCAGTATCGAAACCGCACCGGCCAAACAAACTGAAACGTATAAATATTTACATCAGATTGCGGAAAAAATCAAGCGGCGAAGTCTGGTCATCCTCTTTACCGACATGTTACAAACACTTCAGCCGGACGAGCAACTCTTTGAGGCCTTGCGACATTTAAAGTACAATAAACACGATGTTGTGCTTTTCCATGTACTGGACGCCAAAACAGAGCAGCACTTTGATTTTGACAATAGCCCGAAACGATACCTGGATGTAGAGACAGGAGAACATATTGACGTATTTTCCAATATCATCAAGGAAGCTTATGATGCCGAAATGACCCGCTATTTCAATTCGCTTAAACTCAACTGTGCCAAGTATAAGATCAAGTATGTGCCTGTAGACATTCAGGAACCCTTCACCAAGATCTTAAATACCTTTATGATCGAACGGCAGAAGTTTGCAGCTTAATTACCTGTACCGATCTTTGTTTGGATTCTTATAAATGCTGTGTTAATTTCTTAAGAGATTCCAAATTGTAGAGAGGCATAAAAACGTCAATATAGGGAAAGCAAGTTTGCATTCCTTTAGTGACTGGTAAATATTCCGGATTCCCGGCCAATGGATTCAACCAGATGGTTTTTAGACATTTTCTTTGGATATAGGCCATAGATTCATCCAAGATATCCAGATCATCACTGTCCCATCCGTCACTCAAAATTAATACGGTAGAGCCTTTATTCAATTGGCGGGAGTAATCTGTGATAAACTGAGATAGTGACTTCCCGATACAAGTGCCAGAGGACCATTGTGGGACTGCTTCACTTAGATTTTCCAAAACAGCATCAAAATCACCTTCATGCAATAGGCGTGAGATGTGGACCAATTGTGTGCTAAATACAAAAGTTTTGAGGTTATGGTCAATATGTTGAAAATTGTACATGAACTCAATAAAAAATTTGCTGTACAACTCCATGGATTTACTCACATCACAAATAAGAAAAAGGTTCAATTTCTTTTTCTTTCGACGGTGATATTTAAATGTTTTGATTTCCCCGCCACTTTTTAAGGACTCTCGAATTGTGTTTTTTAAGTCGATATTGTGGCGTTTTTTTGAAGAAATAAATCGACGTTTATCCTTATTTGCCAAACGTAGTGCTAATACCCTGATAACAGCTCGTAGGTCCTTGTGATCTTGTTCGGCAAATAATGAAAATTCCTTTTGCATCAATGACTCGAATACGCTGTAAGAAGCGATTTCTTCCGTTTCTTCCATTCTGCCCCCATGAAGCCATTTTTTTAAAGCTTTTAAGGAAACCGCTGGGTTTTCATATCTGTTTTTGTGTGGTTTTTTATCCTCCTTGATTTTGCTGTCTTCTGCCAGTGCCAGTCGGTTCCAGTAAGTAGTATAAAGCTCATCGAAACGCAGAAACTCTTTTCGGTTTTTTACAAAGAGGGCTTTGCATAAGGCTTCCTGTTCTTCATAAGAGGTAGGAATTTTTTTAGAGAATGCCTTTAAATAATCAAATTCCTCTCGTAAGCTAATATCAAAATCCTGACTTCTTAAATACTGCGTAAATTGTACTACATGTGACGGCATGTCTGTTTGTCGTCTATATGTGCCAGCCATCATTTCATTTTTTGCTGAACACCCACCTTTTCGAACAACTCATCAAGTGATAGTTGTGTATCACGGATATCTTTCCAGTCTTTCAAGATTATCCCCAAGGTTGATTCTACGACCTCTTTGCTCAAATGATCGATATGCATGGAAGCAAGTGCTGTTGCCCAATCCAGGGTTTCTGAAACACCGGGTAGCTTTTCCAGTTTCATCTGTCGTACAGATCCCATGAAGGTCGTGATCTGCTCGGCAAGTGTTTTATTAATATTTGGCACTTTAGCTATAATTATTTCAAGTTCCTTATCGAAGGATGGGAAATCTATCCAGAGATATAGGCATCGCCTGCGAAGTGCATCTGAAAGCTCACGTACCCTGTTACTGGTTATGATGGCATAAGGAATAGACTCAGCTTTGATCGTTCCTATTTCAGGAATGCTTATCTGCCACTCGGAAAGTAATTCCAGAAAAAAACTTTCAAATTCCTCATCAGCTCTATCGATCTCATCAATCAACAAAACCTGAGGTGTTTTGGCTCTAATTGACTTGAGAAGAGGGCGTTCTAAAAGATACTCTTCTCCAAAAATGTCGGACTCCTTTTCCTGGACCGATATATCCATACGTTCGGTCATTTTAAGGTAAAGCAACTGGCGCTGATAATTCCATTCATAGATGGCCTGATTGGCATCCAGGCCTTCATAGCACTGTAATCGAATTAAGCCTGTATCCAATGCATCGGCTATAACTTTGGCTATTTCTGTCTTGCCCACGCCTGCAGGGCCTTCTATCAACAGAGGTTTTTTAAGTAACATGGACAAATAGATAGATGTAGCAATCGAACTGTCAGAAACATAGGCCTGCTGCTCTAACAACTTTTGGATATGCTCTGCAGATAGATTCATTCACATCTTTTAGTCAGAATTAAACGAATATCGCTTCCGATTACATCAATTTTTTCAATGCCCGTTTTACAAATACTTGTGCCAAATGTTTGCGATAACTCTCGGAAGCATAATGATCACTCATCACCGAAACACCATCTGTAACATCTTGTACTGACTTATCAATACTAGCTTCATTCAGATCCTCACCTATTAAAGCTTTTTCTACATTATCAGGCCTGTAGGTAACGTCGGCAACTCCTGTTAAACCAATTCTCGCCGACTCGATGGTACTGCCATTCATTGCTAAAGCAACAGCACAGCCCACAATTGCAAAACGCGAGGCTGGTTGCTTGAATTTTACATAGGCCGAATTTTGGTTAGCCATTGTTTTGGGCACTGTAATGGTAGTTATAATTTCACCTTCCTCTAAAGCAGTTTCAAAGAATCCTTTAAAAAATTGATCGATATCCACAGTTCTTGTGCCATTGGAATTTTGGATCGTCACCTGTGCATTGGCAGCCAATAGAACAGCCGGCCAATCAGCTGCCGGATCAGCATGTGCAATACTCCCTCCCAGGGTGCCGCGATTTCGAACCTGAATATCTCCAATTTCTTTGGCGGCCTGCCCCATCATAGGGCAATGTGTTGCTAATGATTTGTCCTCAGCTATTTGGGCATGCGTTACGCCTGCTCCAATGGAAATGGAGTTATCATTATCACGGATGTGTTGCAGACTTTCAATTTTTGAAATATCGATCAGGCAAGCGGGTGAATCCAGTCGTAGTTTTAAGGTTGGGATTAAGCTATGACCACCTCCTAAAATTTTGGCATCACCATCAAGCATGGATATTGCTTCCTTTACGCTTGCAGCCTTTTTATACTCGAATGAAAATGGAATCATTTCTTACTTTTTATGAGTTTATAATTTATCCTTGCATTGCCGACCAGACACGCTCTGGGGTCATTGGCATTTGAATATCTTTCACTTTGTGTCCATTCTTCCAAAGTGCATCGATCACTGCATTTACCACTGCAGGTGTAGACCCTATACAACCTGCTTCACCAGCACCTTTTACACCAAGGGGATTATGCGGGCACGGGGTTGTTGTTCTATCGATTTCAAAACTTGGAAAATCATCTGCCCTTGGCATGCAATAATCCATATAGCTGCCATTGATCAACTGACCTGTGTCATCATAAATGGCTTCTTCATGCATTGCCTGCCCGATCCCTTGCGCTAATCCGCCATGTATCTGGCCGTCAACGATCATGGGATTGATGACATTGCCTACATCGTCAACTGCAATAAACCGCTTCAATTTTACGACACCGGTTTCCTTATCTACCTCCACAATAGCAATATGTGCTCCAAATGGGTAGGTGAAATTGGTCGGATCGTAAAAGCTGCTAAAATCCAGGCCAGGTTCCAGGCCTTCCGGATAATTATGGGGTACATAGGAAGTCAGGGAAACATCTCCAAAACTCACCGATTTATCCGTTCCTTTTACGGTCCATTTGCCTTCGTCATATTCCAGATCATCAGCTGAAGCTTCCAGGAGATGGGCTGCGATTTTTGCCCCTTTTTCAAGCACTTTATCAAGGGATTTTACGATAGCTGAACCTCCAACTGCCAAACTACGAGAACCATAAGTTCCCATTCCAAAAGCTACTCTGTCAGAATCCCCATGAACGATCTCCACATCATCTATAGAAATGCCCAGACGGTCGGCAACAACTTGGGCGAAGGTTGTCTCATGACCCTGACCATGTGAATGCGATCCCGTATATACGGTAACTTTTCCGGTTGGCTGTACAGTAACTTGGGCAGACTCAAAAAGTCCGGCACGTGCACCTAAAGCACCCACTACAGCCGATGGTGCAATGCCGCAAGCTTCAATATAGGTAGAGAAGCCTATTCCCAAAAACTTGCCATTTGATTGAGCCGCTTGTTCCTTTCTGAATTCTTCATAGCCCACCATTTCAAGAGCTTTTTCCAATACCGGTGCATAATTACCACTATCGTATTGCAGGGCTACCTGGGTTTGATAACCCGGTTGATCAACGCCATCAAATGCAGGAATAAAATTCTTGTAACGCAATTCTGTAGGATCTATCTCCATTTCCAAAGCAGCCAAATCTACCAACCGCTCAATCAGATAGGTTGTTTCAGGACGCCCAGCCCCACGGTATGCATCAACCACATTGGTATGGGTAAACACCCCAGTTACATCGACATTGATCTTTGGTGTTGTATATAATCCCTGAAATAATGTGCCGTGCAAATAAGTAGGCACTGCAGGGGCAAATGTAGAAAGATAAGCCCCTAAGTTCGCAAAGGTATGGGCTTGAAGAGCCACAATCTTTCCATCTTGGTCAAAGCCCATTTTAGCATGAGAAACATGGTCGCGCCCATGCGCATCTGTTAAGAACGATTCGCTGCGTTCAGCCGTCCATTTAATAGGTCGGCCAAGCACTTTTGAGAAAAAGATGACTAAAGCTTCTTCCGTATAATGGAAGATCTTACTTCCAAAACCTCCCCCTACATCAGGACCCACTACCCGAACTTTGTGTTCTGGAATGCCCAAAACAAAAGCACAGAGCAATAATCGGATCAGGTGCGGATTTTGAGTTGAAGTATAGAGCGTATAGCGTTCATAAGCCGTGTCGTAATGGCCAATGGCTGATCGGGGTTCAATGGCATTAGGAACAACACGTTGATTTATAAATTCCAACTCGGTTACGTGTGCCGCATCTTTTAATGCTTTTTCTACTTCTTCTTTAGGATTGCCCAATTCCCAATCGAAACAGATATTATCAGGAACATCTTCATGAACTAATGGAGCACCTTTTTGCACTGCTTCCTTGGGGTTAGTTACAGCATCCATCACTTCGTAGTCTATCTGTATCAATTCAGATGCATCTTTAGCAATGGATCTGCTTTCTGCAACCACAAGGGCCACAGCATCACCTACATGGCGGACCTTATTTCGGACCAATAAGGGATGGGGGGGTTCCTTCATAGTATCTCCATTCTTGAAATTTACTTGCCAACCGCAGGGAACACCGGCAATGGATTCGGGAATATCCGCAGCGGTATATACCGCTAGTACCCCTTCCATTTCTTGGGCGGCATCTGTAGTGATACTTGTTATTTTGGCATTGGCATACGGACTCCGCAGGATGTAAGCAAAAGCCATATTTACCAACTTAATATCATCAGTGTATTTTCCCTGACCAGTAATAAAACGCTTATCTTCTACCCTTTTGATGGACTTGCCTATATATTTTGACATGATTCTATTTTCTACTGATTACTATTACATTTTGTTTGCAGCATATTGGATGGACTTCACGATGTTGTGATACCCCGTGCAGCGACAGAAGTTGCCTTCAAGTGCCTCTCTGATTTCTTGTTCAGACGGATTGGGATTACGTTGCAGCAGATCTTTGGCAGTCATCATCATTCCCGGTGTGCAGAAACCGCATTGCAATCCATGTTCCTGGTTAAATCCCTCCTGAATGGGATGCAAATTTCCATTTTGAGAAAGTCCCTCAACTGTGGTTATATCTGTCCCATCTGCCTGGACTGCCAATACTGTACATGATTTTACCGCAGCACCATTTATATGCACAGTGCATGCCCCACAACTACTTGTATCACATCCGATATGCGTGCCAGTCAAAGAAAGATGCTCTCTTAAAAAATCGGCCAGTATGGTACGTGCCTCTAACTCGGCAGTGATCGTTTTTCCATTAACCGTTAAAGTTATTTTGTATGCCATACTAAATTCTTATTTATTGTTCTTCTTCTATATGTTCTTCGATGGATTCAAATATGTCCTTGGTAATTTTATTGGCCACTGCAGACATCACACGTTGCCCAGTTCTGGCAATAACACCAGAAAGTTTGGCTTCGGCCACAAAACTGAGTTTTGTCTGATTTTCACTAATCTCCTTCAATGTAAGTTGCATATCAGCCTGGGCATTGCCAATCTTGCTTAGCTGTTCCATTTGAATGCTAAAAGATTCAGGTTCATTTTTGTCAATAAGATTAAGCTTGCCTTGAAATGCGCCGTTGACAGGTCCCAATTTAATATGTGTTACCGTCTTGTAACGGTCATTTCCTAAGGCCTCTAATTCACTAGATTTACCAGGAGTGATCTTTGCCAAAACTTTGGGATCCATAAGATGATTCCAAAGTTGTTGCCTGGATTGCTTAAAAACATGCTCACCTGTGAAATTCATTCATGGTCTCGATTAGTGAAAAGATGAATTAAGATAGCTATAATTTTGAATGAAATACCGGTAAATCCTGAATATTTTAACCCTCAGTAGGTTCAAAGTAGCTTTATTTAATGTCTTCGAGTAATCTCCACACGACATACAAAAAATTGGATCATAGACTATCTTGATTATGCTTTTTTAAGTCAACATTCTGATAGGCCTTATGGATTACAGAAGTGATTGCTTTATTCGCCTTGCACAGGAAGCAGGCCATGGTAGGGACAGCAACAAAATAATCCATTTTATAAGACAATAACCAATTTATTCTTTTCAGCTTTTTCAGAGAGCCACGATACCTGGAAGATTCATTTATTAATTACCTAATTTTATGATTCACAAATAGTAATTAGCATCCATGTACGACTTTTATTCAATAATGAAAAGTGAAATAGTCTACAATAAATTTGAAGTAGGAAATTTGCTTTTCGTAGAATATAAATGTCCTCTGAGTCAGGAAAGTGTTGAAATATGGTCGCAACATGATTACATTGTTTACGTCTTAAGTGGTGAAAAAACCTGGAGTACCAGAGAGAATTCCTGGAAAGTTAAACAAGGAGAAGCCTTGTATATAAAAAAGGGAGCAACAATTATAAAACAGAAATTTGAACAGGACTTTTGTATGCTTGGGTTTTTCATTTCAGACGATATTATTCGATTAACCTTAAATGATATTGTAAAAAAAAGGCCCATTAAGAATTTTCAGGAAGCGGATACATTTGTTATAAATCCAATACGAGTTACAAATGAATTGGAGACCTTTTTTCAATCAGTTCTAGGGTATTTCCACAATAAGGATAAACCTTTGGAATCCATTCTTGAATTGAAGACAAAAGAACTTCTATTAAATATCATTAACAGTAATCAGAATTATGTACTTGCATCCTATCTCAAGAACACAACTTTAAATGAATTACCCTCTTTGCCTAATATCATGGAAGCTAATTTTTGCTACAACTTAACACTAGATCAATTTGCACAATTATGCAATAGAAGTACATCCAGTTTTAAAAGAGACTTCAAAAATCATTACAAATCCAGCCCTGGTAAATGGATCCTTAATAGGCGATTAACAAGGGCAGCACAACTACTTAAAACAGACGTAGGTAACATTTCTCAAATAGCTTATGACTGTGGTTTTGAAAACCCTGCACATTTTAGTCGGACTTTCAAAACTAAATATGGGGCGACGCCATCCGCATATAAAAAATCACTGTAAACCTTATAAATATACTGCTTTGAACTTCTCAGAAAAGGATTTGGCCTTTTGAGGAAAATTTAATCTGTAACTCTCCTATTTCTTTGCATTGAACGAAAAAGTAATGCAATGAAAGCAATAAAAACATTTAAAAACAGGACAAATAAATTCACAAGTAATTGGGCTAAAGTAGTTATCAAGTACAAATGGGCAGTACTGTTAGGAACTTTTGCACTTGTACTTGGTTTAGGCTCACAAGGAAAAATGAGCTTCGACGGTGATTATCATGTGTTCTTTAGTGAATCAAATCCTGAATTGGAAGCTTTTGATGCCCTACAAGATAAGTACACAAAAGATGATAACGTCATTTTGGTTTTGTCCCCGGAAAACAAAAATGTATTTACCCGAGAGAATCTAGCTGCAATTGAAGAGCTAACGGCCGAAGCCTGGAATACACCTTATTCTTCCCGAGTGGATGCCATTACCAATTTTCAAAATACAAGGGCCCTTGATGATGATCTTTATGTAGATGACTTGTCCTATAATTCCATTACAAAGAGTGATTCCGAGATTGAGGAAATAAAAGAAATTGCTATTAAAGAACCGATGCTAATAAACCGCATAGTAAATGCAGATGGTAGCGTAACGGCTGTTAATATAACCGTTCGCTTGCCAGGTGAAGATAGTGCAAAAGAGGTGCCAGAAGTCATGGATTCCGTTAGAGGTATGGTCTCAAACTTTTTGGAAAAATACCCAAATTTTGAAGTGCACACATCCGGTATGGTTCCCTTAAATACAGCATTTTTTGAAGCATCTATAAGAGATATGGCGCTAACCGGAGTTATGATGTTAATCGTAATCTTAATGACGCTCCTTCTTACACGCAGTTTTCAAAGCACTGTAGCTACCCTGATTGTGGTATTATTTTCGATAATTAGCACGGTTGGATTTGTTGGAATAGTCGGAATTAAGTTAACGCCACCCTCTTCCGTTTTTCCCACTATGATACTCACATTGGCAGTAGCTGATAGTATCCATATTCTAATTACAATGCTCCAAAAAATCAGAAAAGAAGGCTTAGATAAAAAATCGGCATTGATTGAATCTATTCGATTAAACTATATGCCGGTTTTAATTACAAGTTTGACTACCGTTATCGGATTTTTAACGATGAATTTTGGCGATGTGCCTCCCTTTTGGGATTTGGGTAATATAACGGCATTCGGAATGACAATGGCCTTCTTGTTTTCGACGACAACCCTACCGGCATTAGTGGCTATCCTTCCTCTAAAAATCAAGAAGAAGGAGAAACAATCAGATAGTGACCAATGGTATAATAAGGATTGGTATTCAGGTTTGGCGCGTTTTGTCATAAAACAGCCGGTACCCTTAACAGTACTTTCCCTGGCGATTATTGGCTTCCTAACTTTTTTGGCAAGCAAGAATAGATTTAATGATGAGTTCATCAACTACTTTGATGAGAGTGTGGCCTTCAGAGCTGATACGGATTATATAAGTGAAAACTTAACAGGTGTATATAATGTAGAATATTCTATTGGTAGCGGGGAAAGTGGTGGGATCAATAACCCCGATTATCTAAATAAATTAAATGATTTTGAGAACTGGTTGTACGAACAGCCAGAGGTGGTACATGTAAACACATTTAGTGAAGTTGCCAGGCGTATCAATCGATCTATGCATGGCGACCATGAAGTCTTTTATAAGATTCCGGATACCCGGGATGAAGCAGCTCAATACTTGTTGCTTTATGAGCTTTCATTGCCCTTTGGATTGGACTTGAACAATCAAATCAATGTAGATAAGTCCGAAACACGGGTTACCGTAACACTCAAAAATATTGATAGTCCAAGCATGATAGCCTTTTCCAAACGAGGAGAAAATTGGCTTAAAGAAAACACGCCTGAAGCCATGCATGCCATCGGTGTGAGCCCGATGCTCATGTTCTCCAAACTTGGTTTCAGACAGGCTGAAGGGATGTTTAATGGTAACATCATCGCATTAATTCTAATCTCCTTGGTCCTAATGCTTGCCTTAAGAAATTTCAAATTAGGATTGTTGAGCATAATACCGAATGTTGCTCCGGTACTGGTAGGATTCGGCATTTGGGCGCTTTACAAAGGGCAGATCAATACAGGGATGGTAATAGTCTTTGGAATGACCTT
>JAOTYW010000273.1 GCA_029861705.1 Flavobacteriaceae bacterium | reverse complement strand
GCTCCAGGCATTGCACAAACCGGCTGCACTGAAAGGTGATTTCAATTCTCCGCAGTTTACCTACGGCGAGGAAGCTATACAGGACATATTATATGGAAAAAAGAAACAGCAAGACGGAGAGAAACAGCTGATTGAACCCTTCCAGTTGCAATTGCTGGGGCAGCATGCGGAAGAAAAGATCATCGCTAAAAAAGAGAAAGAAGAAAGGCGGGCTAAATACAATAAAGAGCAGCCTGTTCCACAAACCAAATCCTTTGAATTGGATAGTAAGGATCTGGGAGATCCAAAAAAGATATATCAAAAGCACTATCAAAGGTCTATCGCAACGCTTCCCATTGGTAAGCGTCCCGGGGCGAGAAAACTCATTGAAAAAAATCTGATCATAGAAGGGAACCGGGTACCCTTGCCTGAAGCGGTAATTGTAAAACAACATAAGGTTTCCACAAAATCACTGGAAGATCTGCTGGATAAACGTTTGCTGCGTTCAGAGCTCAATACTACACAGGGTACTAGTTATGAACTGAGTCATGATTCCCTTATTGCTCCAATTCAGGAGGCCGCCGAGAAAAGAAAACGTCGAAGGCTATGGTTTGTTGCTTTTGGAATAATTGGACTTTTACTCCTTTGGGGAATCTATGAAAGGAATAGGGCGAATAATCTGGCTTCCCAACTTTCAAATGGTATAATAATCAATCCCTTAGTTATCGCTACTGTCGATCCCCCTTCCGGCCCGGCCCCATTGGATGTTACCTTTACATATCGAATAACGGATTCATTGCGCAATAAAGTCAAAAGCATATGGTGGGAATTTGGCGATGGTTCTTCCTCTTCCGCAGATTCCGTACTACATCGATATGACAAAACCGGTGATTACGAAGTTAGGTTGATCATAATTGACAATAATGGCAGGCCGCGTGAGGACCTTCTAACGATTACAGTCCTCCCTCCGGATACAATACAATCAATTACGATTCTACCACCTGAACCAACTCCCATAATTCTTGAATTAATCGCGGATCCAAGCCGTGGAACCGACTCATTGGATATTTTCTTTAAATATCGGATCAGGAAGGACACCATACTTGAATTTAAAGTCAATAATGTAGAATGGGATTTTGGTGACGGCGAATTCTCTTCTCTAGATTCTTTAACACATAGTTATACCAAATCGGATAAATATGTTGCGAAAGTAACTGTATCTGATATTAGCGGTGTGAAGCTTGAAAGAACTTTAATAATTGACGTGCCCTTAAATGATGCCGTTATTTCCCCTTCATCAATTGAGATCGGTATGGATCCACCCAACGGCCGCGCACCTTTGACTGTCCAATTTTATCTTAGCGATACGATTCCTCAGCGCGACGGTGAATATGTATGGAAAATAAACGATAGTGTATTTTCAAGATCGTTAAATCCCAGTTTTACATTTCAACGACAAGGTACATATAGCGTAGAACTAGAAATTGAAAATAACAATAGCCTTAAGATTGCTCCGAGAGACATTGTAATAGGCCCCGGGATCAATCCGGAAACAATAGACTCTGAGGATTTAGTACCTCTTCCAGTGGCAATTGCGTTAGTTGAACAGGCAGAGGGCGTTGCACCTTTTGAAGTGAAATTTAGGGGAGACTCCTCTACACCCCGGAATGCGGGTCTCACATATTATTGGCACTTTAGAAACAATAGTACCTCCGATTTACAAAATCCCAGCTATACATTTGATAGTCCGGGACCCTATGAAGTGATTCTCACAGTCACAGACACCCTGGGAAGGGTGGACCTGGATACGGTACCAATATCAGTTAAATCAGATAGTCCTCCCACTGCACGTGCTGTAGCAAAAATAAATTCCCAGGAGATCAATTTTCAAAAAAGTGCAATAGACAACATTATAGAAGGTGTGGCTCCGTTTACGGTAGAATTTAACGCAGAGAAATCAGTAGATGATGTAAAAGTAGAGCGTTATGAATGGGACTTTGATGACGGCGTGACTTTGAGTGGCGCTAAAAGGAAACATACTTTTATCGAAGCAAAAGAGCATAATGTTCGACTGATTGTTGAGGATAACCGTGGGCAATCAGATACAGTGTCAGTCAAAATAAAGGTAACATATAAATCAATAGACCCGGTTATTGACTCCGAGAACTGGCTAAAAAGATTCATTGGTATTCAAGACCAGAACCTGGATAGCATCCGGGACGAGACCAATAGCTGGAGAAAACATATAATTCCGCGTGATTCCTTAAACCTCGTAGTAATCACTATGGATGATTCACCCAAGTATGCTACTTCAGGGAACAACGAATTGCCTCATTTACTTTTCTTTTTTACTAGAAGGAAAGTGTTTAAATTCAGAAATATAATTAATCCTTATAGTATCAACGAAATGCGAACTGAGCGATACAGTTTACAGAGTTTAATCAAAGTTTCCAAAAGGAATGCCAAAAGGAATGCCCGAAACGGGAACGATACTATCTCTCGTAAATTTATGAAACCAGATGGAACGGTCGATATTTTTAGAAGCGATAGCGAAGACTTTGAAAACCTGGCTGAATTATTTGAGAAGAACAAAACAAGTGATAAGGCCATCAATTTTTACTACACACGCTTTCCATATTCCTATTTTAGTCAAGCCGAGCAAAATGTATTAGATAATTATTATCTCGTATTGGGACAGCCTAAAGAATAGGTAGGATATAATAACTCATTTTTGAATATACTCGTGATGTTCCCTTCTTCACTATTAAGTTTTTCGTCAAATTAATTGAACGAAGGATATTTGGATGGATTTATAGACGGAAAAGCACATTTAAGTAGTTACAAAACCTTTTACTTAAAAAATTTTTAAGATACCCCATCCTTCTTATCTTTGCGCACTATTATACTAAGGTCGCGTAGCTCAGCTGGATAG
>JAOTYW010000083.1 GCA_029861705.1 Flavobacteriaceae bacterium | reverse complement strand
TATAGTTGAAATTGATAGCAGCAGCTATGGCGTGTTCGCGTACACGTGTAGTGTCGATTTCTAATAGAAGTGTATCAAAGAAGTTATCATTTAATTGACGAATACCTAAAGAAGCAAGGGCCGAATTAACAAGTGTTGCTTTGTGATGCACAGTATTTGCGATATGCTTTAGGCCATCCGGTCCGTGGTATACGGCATAGGCACCGGCCATTACAGCAAGAAGGACTTGGGCTGTACAAATATTAGATGTGGCCTTATCGCGTTTTATATGCTGTTCTCTGGTTTGCAAAGCCATTCTATAAGCGGGTTGACCAGACACATCTTTGGTTACACCAATTATCCTTCCGGGAACACTTCTTTTGTATTCTTCCTTGGTCGCAAAGTAAGCAGCATGAGGTCCGCCATAACCCAGTGGGATCCCAAATCGCTGCGTTGTGCCAACAACTACATCTGCCCCAAATTCACCAGGTGCTTTCAAAAGCACCAGACTTAGGATATCTGCAGCTACAGCTAATTTTATATTTTCCTCCCTGGCTTTTGCACTGAAGTCATGGTAATCAAAAATTTTCCCATACTTCCCGGGGTACTGGATCAAAGCGCCATAATAGGAATCATCAAATTGTACGAGATCATGCGAACCCACATCCAGGATAATACCCAGGGGTAAAGCACGAGTATTCAATACTTCCAGCGTTTGTGGCAAGACTTCTTCCGAAACAAAGAATTTGTTCGCACCGGCCTTCTTTTGTTCCCTGCTTCGCACGTCATAAAGCATGGTCATAGCCTCTGCCGCTGCTGTACCTTCATCAAGTAAGGAAGCATTTGCCAATGGCATACCTGTTAGATCACATATCATCGTTTGAAAGTTGATGAGTGCTTCTAATCTTCCCTGGGCAATTTCGGCCTGGTAGGGAGTGTAGGCAGTATACCAGCCCGGATTTTCCAAAATATTTCGCTGGATAACCGCTGGCAGTATGCTGGGATGATAGCCCAGACCTATATAATTCTTAAAGACCATATTTTTTTGAGAAAGCGCGTGAATATGCTGCTGGAATTCATATTCGCTCATAGCGGGATCCAATTGCAATGGCTCTTGTGATCTAATATCTTCGGGAATCGTTTGGTCGATAAGTGTTTCAAGAGATCTCACACCAATGGACGATAGCATCTTCGGGAGATCATTATCTGTAATACCTATATGTCGGGATGAAAACACATCTGTATTCATAGTTTATTGCTAATATGGGCGTTTTAAGTGCACAAAATTAGGCATTAATTCTCGTATCTGCATCACTTTTTAGTTGAATGAGTTACATCTTGTCATCTCCCAAGAATACAAGCCTAGCTGGTGTTTTCTTACTTTTGTTTAATGCGCATTTTTAAAGTATTATTTGATTTTTACCTGGATGCCAGTATTCATGTAGCTTTTGCCGCCATTAGCCTGGTAGGGATCAGTTGCATAAGCTTAAACATTCCAATTGATTCACATCTCCTTATTTTCGTTTTTGCAGGTTCCGTCGCCGTATATAATTTCATAAAATATGGGGTGAAGGCAGAGAAATATCTTAAAGTCACCAATACCTATCACAAGCGCATACAATTTATCAGCATCGCATTTCTTGGATTGGCTTTATATCATTTATGGTTCCTGAATCTGGGTGTCTATCTTTCGTTGCTAACCATTGCCATCCTGGTGGGTCTGTATGCATTACCTTTATTGCCAAAGGCCAGTAAACTAAGAAATTGGGGTGTTTCAAAAGTGGTCATTATTGGTGTCGTTTGGGCTATTGCTACGGTGCTATTACCAGTGATCAAAGCAGGTCATTCTTTTAGCTGGGATGTCTGGATCGTATTTTCCCAGAGGGTACTTTTTGTTCTGGCCTGGATCTTACCTTTTGAGATTAGGGATTTGAAATACGACAGTCCTGACTTACGAACGCTGCCTCAGAGTTTTGGACCACATAGAACCAAGGTCCTGGGGGCCATACTCCTGGCCATAATGTACATACTACTATTTTTCAAAGACTATATTGCACCTTACGAGATTCCTATTAGCTTGATCATTGTTGCAATATTACTCCTTTTCATTTGGGCAAGTAAACAAGAACAACGACCGTATTATGCTTCTTTTTTTGTAGAAGGGATTCCACTTTTGTGGGTTGGAATTTGGAGTTTTTTGCAGGCCAGTTAAGAATCCCGACTTAGAGTCTTTTTAATTTCAGTTTTTTCAGTATCCGTTAGTGCATGAAGCGATGCTTCTTCACATAAACCGGTGAGCTGGGTATTCTTTTTAGAAAATTTGGCACAAGCCTTGCACATCAATAAATGGAACCTCAAACTAAAGCGTTCTTGCCAGCTGGTTTCTTTATACTGGTTTTTACTGCAAATAGTCTGGGCCTCTTCACACGTGATCATACGGCAAACCAATTTTCGTTTAAGCATCCCATCAGGGACGACCGGGCTCTGAAGACCAGAACCCATAAATTAGACGGATTAATCGACAACTCATTACAGATATCTTCGGTACTCATACCATGAATGGTCTTCATGGCAAAAACTTTGGCCTGTTTAGTAGGTAATTTGGAAATGCATTCATGGATAGCCAATCCGAGCTCTTCATTTTCAATTTGGTCATTTTCGGTCTGACTCAGTGGATCTGCGATCTGTTCTTCCAGCCAGCTGCCTTCTTCTTCATCCAGTTTATAATTCATTCTAACCTCTGCCTTCCCTTTTTTGGAATTGATCTTTCTGTAATGATCGATCACTTTGCGCTTTAAAATGGCAACTAACCAAGTCCTTTCAGAGGCAGAACCTTTAAAGTTTTTTGCGGAATTCAAACCGGCAAAAAATGTTTCCTGTACCAGGTCTTTTGCCAGTTCTTCGTTATTTACACGTGAAATGGCATAATTATACAGATAATCAGCGTACAGATCTACCCAAGTATTGGGGTTGAGCTGGTGGACAGGCCTTATTTTTTCTTCTTGATCCAAAAGCAGCCGTTTTAAAAGTAAATATCGTTATTTTTAATTTCAAAAATCAACCCATGAAGAAGTTGTACCTGATTATGAGTTTCCTGTTTGTAGTTGCCTGTGGAACAAAAGAAAACATTCCGATAACTGATCTTGATGAAGATGCATTGGAAAATGCGCTGCTTATTGATGTAAGGACTCCGGAAGAATACAGTCTTGGCCATTTGGATGAGGCCGTCAATATCAATTGGTATGATACTGATTTTAAGGATAAAATAGCGGAACTAGACCGGGGCAAAACGGTATATGTTTACTGCAAAGCTGGTGGCAGAAGTGCGAAAGCAGCGGCTGTATTCCGGGAATTGGGTTTTGATGAGGTCGTTAATCTCGAAGGTGGATATGACGTCTATCTCGAGACACAAGAGTAGCTTATGCCAGGCCGGCACGTTTCAGGAGGGCATCTATCTTTGGTTTTCGTCCTCTGAATCGTTCATAGAGGATCATGGGCTCTTCTGTACCCCCTTTACTCAAAATATGTTCTTGGAATAAGTGAGCTATTTCACGATCAAAAATTCCTTTTTCCTTAAAATGCGCAAAAGCATCTGCATCCAGTACTTCCGCCCATTTATAGCTGTAATAACCGGAGGAATAGCCTCCCTGGAAAATGTGCGCAAAAGCCGTACTCATACAGGTACCTTCCGTTTCAGGAAAGAGCTGGGATTTTTGTGATGCATCTGTTTCAAAGGCTTTAATATCGGGGATCTCGCCAGGATATGAATGGTGCCAGGCCATATCCAGCATGGCATAACTCAGTTGTCTCAGCGTAGCCATGCCTTCAAGAAAATTTGAGGAATCCTTGATCTTTTGAACCAATTCCATAGGGATAATTTCCCCTGTTTCATAGTGCTTAGCAAATAGTTTCAAGGACTCTTCCTCATAACACCAGTTTTCGAGGATCTGACTCGGTAATTCTACAAAATCCCAATGCACGGATGTCCCGGATAAACTTTTATACTTAGTGTCTGCCAGCATCCCATGGAGTGCATGGCCAAATTCGTGAAATAAAGTAGTTACTTCATTAAATGTCAATAAGGAAGGATTGTTTTCCGTGGGCTTAGTGAAGTTGCATACAATAGAAACGTGTGGTCTTACTTCTTTGCCTTCATACTTATACTGCCCTCTGTACGATGTCATCCAGGCCCCATTTCTTTTGCCAGGCCGTGGATGGAAATCAGCGTAGAATAATGCCACTTCTTTCTGTTCCTGATCAAAGACCCTGAACGTTTTTACATCGGGATGATAGGTTTCAACATCACTTGTCTCTTCAAATTGTAATCCAAACAACAGTGAGGCTACCTTAAAAACTCCTCCGATCACATTTTCCAGTTGAAAGTAGGGCTTTAGTTGTTCGTCATCCAGATTAAACTTCCTGTTGCGCAATTGTTCGGAGTAAAAAGATGTATCCCACTTCTGCAATTCGGAAAGGCCATCATTTTGTCGGGCAAATTCCTGAAGTTCTGCCAGTTCTTTTTTTGCAGCCGGAAGGGCTTTCTCAAGGAGTTCATCAAGAAATTCCAATACGTTTTCAGGAGATTCGGCCATTCGTTCCTCCAGGACAAATGCGGCATGTGAATCATAGCCTAATAACGCAGCTCGCTCATAGCGCAAACGTGCGATCTCCAATACGACCTCCTTGTTGTCTCTTTCATCGCCATGAAAACCCCTGCTGCCAAAAGCGAGATACAATTCACGCCTTAATTCACGGTTTTTGGCATATTTCATAAATGGCACAAAACTTGGATAATCGAGTGTGAACACCCAACCAGCTTCTTTTTCTTTCTCCCTGGCTTTGATTGCAGCAGCTTCAATTATACTTTCAGGAAGCCCTTCCAGATCGGCTTTGTTTTGTATCCATAATTCATAGGCATTAGTCTCTGCCAGGACATGCTCTCCAAATTGTAGTTTAAGCTTGGCTAAACGCTCATCGATCTTGCGCAGCTGCTGTTTATCATTATCTGAAAGCATGGCCCCATTCCTGGAAAAACTTTTGAATTTTTTATCAAGCAATGTTTTTTGCTCCGGTGTGAGCAAGGCCTGATCCTGCTTTTCATAAACCTGTTTTACCCGATCGAATAGTGCTTGATTTAGGGTGATATCATTTTGGAATTGGGTGAGCTTGGGCGAGATTTTCTGCGCGATCTGCTGGATCTCAGGGTTGGTTTCGGCAGCATTTAGGTTGAAGAAAATACTGGAGATACGTTGTAAATGCCTTCCGGAATAGTCCAGGGCTTCGATGGTATTTTCGAAAGTAGGTTCTTCAGAATTTTCGGTAATGGCTTCAATCTCTTCCCTTGCCTGTTCAATAGCTACTTCAAAGGCTGGCGTAAAATGCTCGTTCTTAATTCTTGAAAAAGGCGCTTCTTCAAAAGGCGTAAGTAGCGGATTTTTATTCATTGTATAATTTGGGTATTAAGACAATCGAAATTTTACTCAGGATTTTTTATTCTTAAGATCATCGGCCCCTTTTTCCACTTTTATCTTGAGCTCTTTTTTATAGGATGTTATTTTTTCTTGAACGGAAGGATCAAAAGATCCAATGATCTGTGCTGCCAGGATCCCGGCATTTTTGGCGCCGTTCAAAGCTACAGTAGCAACAGGAACACCTCCGGGCATTTGCAAGATAGACAACACAGAATCCCATCCATCAATAGAGTTGCGACTCTTAATAGGAACGCCGATCACCGGCAAGGGGGATAATGACGCTACCATACCAGGTAAATGCGCAGCACCTCCGGCACCTGCTATGATAACTTTATAGCCTTCCTTATGCGCATTCTTACTAAAATCAAACAACTTTTCCGGTGTTCGATGAGCAGAGACGATATCTACATCTGCTACAATACCAAATGTTGCTAAAATATCGGCAGCTTCCTGCATTACTGGCAGATCACTCGTACTGCCCATGACTATGGCTACTTTATTCATTCTAACTTTCTTTACTGATTACGCGTATAGTTTGCTTTACTTTTTCGGCTTCGGACCGCGCCTGGTCAATAGTAGATGCAACCACAGTGACATGACCCATTTTCCGAAACGGGCGGGTTTCTTTTTTACCGTAAATATGAGGGGTAACTCCGGGAATGTTCAATATTTCTTTCATGCCCTCGTAATAAACGGGTCCGGTAAATCCTTCTTCCCCTACCAAGTTAACCATAACAGCAGGAATTTTACTGTCTGTATTGCCAAGCGGCAATCCTAAAATAGCACGCAGATGCTGTTCATACTGATTAGTAACACTGGCTTCAATACTGAAATGACCACTATTATGGGGCCTGGGAGCTACTTCATTTACTAAAAGTGTCCCCTCAGTTGTTAAAAAGAATTCCACAGCCAAAAGTCCGACATGCTGCAATTTGTCAACAAGCCGCAAAGCGATCTTTTTTGCATTTTCTGCTATATCCGAAGGGATCCTGGCCGGACAAAGTACATATTCAACTTGATTAGCTTCAGGGTGGAAATCCATTTCGACGACGGGATAGGTCCTGGTTTCGCCTTTTACAGACCTGGCTACGATCACAGCCAATTCCTTTTCAAGGGGCACCAATTCTTCAGTGATACACTCCTCATTAGCGAGCCCTACTAAGTCCTCCGGCCCCTTTACTATTTTGACACCCTGACCGTCATACCCAAAATGGGCGCTTTTCCACACAAATGGATAGTCGAGTCCGCCATGGGCAATGCTCTCAGGGATCTCACTCCCATATGCAAAACGTGAAAAAGTGGCGGTAGGGATGTCGTTATCCAAATAAAAAAGCTTTTGCTTGGCCTTATTCTGAATGATCTGCAGCACCTTACTTGAGGGGTAAACCAGGATGCCTCCCTGCTCCAGTTTTTCGAGTGCCTCTGAATTGACGTGCTCAATTTCAATGGTGAGAAGATCTGTACGCTTACCAAAAGAGTATACGGTCTCGTAATCCATTAGATCCCCAACTTCAAAAACATCACTACCCAGTCTACACGGCGCTGAAGACGACGGGTCTAATACAGCTGTTTTCAGATCCCATTTCCGGGTCTCGGTCAGCAGCATTTTTCCCAATTGTCCTCCGCCCAGGATGCCTATAATAAAATCGCTCGAAAATGTACTCATTTGGCCTATTTTAGCACCTAAATGGCTGTTTTTTGAAACGTGACAAAAATACGTTTTAAAAGCATAATCCCCCTTTTTTAGGACAAAAAAGCAAATCAAAATGCTATCTTTGCCCTCCTAGTAATTCGGAACCATTGATACAGCTTTACGACAAACGGTTTAAACTTTTTCTCAAGGAAGAAGAGATCCTGGCAGCGGTAAAAAAGATCGCCGAGGAGATCGCTGAGGACTACAAGAACCAGGTGCCAATTTTTGTAGGGGTCCTGAATGGTGCTTTTATGTTTGTATCAGATTTTTTAAAACACTACCCTTACCCCTGTGAAGTATCCTTTGTTAAACTAAGCTCATACAGGGGACTTACATCGACAGGAATTGTTGAAACCTTGTTAGATGTACCGGATAATATTGAAGGCAGAAGTGTGATCATCCTGGAAGATATTATCGATACAGGTCGCACCCTACAGGAGCTGGTGCACTTATTTAACCATACCAATGTTAAAGATTTTAAGATCGCTAGTTTATTCTACAAATCTGAGATCTATAATGGGGAATACGCGATCGATTATTTTGGAATGGAGATTCCGAATAGTTTTATTGTAGGTTATGGTTTGGATTACAAGGAGCAAGGAAGAAACCTTAGGAATGTTTATGAACTATACCCAGATCAAATGATAAATTTAGTGCTATTTGGAAAACCTGGAGCTGGCAAAGGAACACAGGCTGAATTTTTAAAAGAGGAGTATTCCCTAATACACATATCTACCGGGGATGTTTTTCGCTACAATATCAAGAATAAAACAAAACTTGGGCAATTAGCCCAATCATATATGGATAAGGGCGACCTGGTGCCTGATGAGGTAACGATCAAGATGTTACGGGATGAAGTTGAAAAGCATCCGGATAGCAAAGGGTTTATTTTTGACGGATTTCCCAGAACGGTAGCCCAGGCCCAGGCCCTGGATAATCTTATGGAATCCAAAGAGATGAAGATCAACGCTACGATCGCTTTGGATGCCGATGAAGAAATTCTCTTAGAACGCCTTATTAACCGCGGTAAGGAAAGTGGCCGGCCGGATGATCAGAATGCAGACCGTATTAGAAATCGCTTCGAAGAGTACAATACGAAAACCGCACCTCTGCAATCGTACTACGAGTCACAAAGCAAGTTCCATAGTATTGATGGCGTTGGCGCCATAGAGGAGATCACTGAACGCATAAAAGGAGTGATCGAAGGCCTGCGCCTTGTTGAGCAATAAGAAACACTTAGTTCTTCAAGTGCGGGATACCATCCTAATTAAGTAAGCAGCGATGACCGAAGGGAATTTTGTCGATTATGTAAAGATCCAAATATCCTCGGGAAAAGGGGGACAGGGCTCTGCGCATCTCAGACGTGAAAAATATGTGGCCCGTGGCGGACCTGATGGCGGTGATGGGGGAAGGGGCGGACACATAATCCTCAGAGGAAATAAAGATCTTTGGACACTCCTCACTTTTAAATTTAAACAGCATTTTAAAGCCGGCCCCGGCGAAAATGGTAGTAAGAGCAGAAGCACTGGTGCGAATGGAGCAGATGTCTATATAGATGTACCCCTTGGTACTGTCGTGAGGAATGTGGAGGATAATACCATACTTTTTGAAATTACCGAAGACAAAGAAGAGCGGATCGTATTAGAAGGCGGATTGGGCGGACGTGGGAATTGGCATTTTAAGACCAGTACAAACCAAACGCCGAGGTATGCCCAGCCAGGATTGCCAGGCCAGGAAATGAGTCTTACTCTGGAATTAAAGGTGTTGGCTGATGTGGGATTAGTGGGCTTTCCCAATGCAGGCAAGTCTACTTTGCTCTCAGTTTTAACATCGGCAAAGCCCAAAATAGCTGATTACGAGTTTACGACCCTGAAGCCTAATCTGGGGATCGTTAAATACAGGGATTTCAGAAGTTTTGTTATGGCCGATATTCCCGGGATCATTGAAGGAGCTTCAGAGGGGAAAGGGCTTGGTCATTATTTTCTCAGGCATATTGAACGCAATGCCACTTTGTTATTCCTCATTCCGGCAGATAGCAAAGATATCAGTCAGGAATATGAAATATTATTGAATGAACTTCGCGAGTACAATCCGGAAGTGTTGGACAAGAACAGGCTAATTGCCATTTCAAAAGCCGATATGCTGGACGAAGAATTGATGGAAGAAATTAGCAAAGAACTGGAGGGCGCATTCGGGGGTACACCTTTTATGTTTATTTCTTCAGTTTCGGGCTATGGCATTGATGAACTCAAAGACCGACTTTGGACACAACTTGCCGAAATACAATAAAAAAACGGATGAGGACACTCATCCGTTCTTATAGCAAATAGCTTATAATCAAGCTCTTAAAAGATCTTTATACTTATCCTTATAGCCAAAAAGTACGGCAATATTTAGGACTATCAATATAATTGCGCCCATAATAGTTCCAGGTTCCAAGGCAACGTGGAATAAGACGGCGTTGACAGAAACGCTCATTAATATTAGGGCCATTAATGCTCCATATTTGTTAAAGATCAATGCCAGGCCGGTAAGGATCTCAACAATAGCGACAAGTGTTAACGTTTGGGTGCTCATGAGTGCGCCAAAATAAGTAGCGGCATCATCTGCCGGTGCGTCCATCGGAATAAATTGGAAAAATTTATTCAATCCGAACATCAGGACAAAGAGCCCTAAAAGTATTCGGATAACCATAAAAACTTTAGAATTCATAGGTTTGCATTTTGTTGTTAGATCTTAAAAATAACAAGAAAAATGGGGAAAGACGAAACTGCCTCTTATTTTTCTGAACATAATCAGGGGGATTATATCCGCAAACGCAAGCCTACTGTGTATCTTTGCCGACAAATTTGAGCTGCTATGCGCGTACATTTTATAGCCATTGGGGGAAGCGCCATGCACAATCTGGCTTTGGCATTGCATCATAAAGGATACGATATAAGCGGTAGCGATGATGTGATCTATGAACCTTCTAAAAGCAGACTGGACAAAGTGGGTCTGTTGCCTGCGAATATGGGCTGGGATGAGGCCAATATCCATGGAGATTTAGACGCTGTAATTTTGGGCATGCACGCCAAAGCTGATAATCCGGAACTTTTAAAGGCGAAAAAACTTGGCATTCCGATGTATTCCTATCCGGAGTTCATTTATGAGCAGTCAAAAAATAAAACACGGGTCGTGATCGGCGGCAGTCATGGCAAAACCAGCATTACTTCCATGATCCTCCATGTACTGCATTATCATGGGAAAGAGGTTGATTTTATGGTTGGGGCCCAATTAGAAGGCTTTGACCGTATGGTTAAACTCAGTCATGAAAACGACTTTGTACTGTTGGAGGGCGATGAATATTTATCGTCTGCACTGGATCGCCGACCTAAATTTCATCTTTACCAGGCCAATATTGCATTGTTAAGCGGCATTGCCTGGGACCACATCAATGTATTTCCAACCTGGGAGAACTATGTTGAGCAGTTCAGGATATTTTTAGATACTATAGTGGAAGGCGGAAGCATCACATACAATGAGGAAGATCCAACGGTGAAGGAAGTAGTAGAAGCATGTGAACGCCCGATACGTAAAATTCCGTACCAAACTCCGGCCTACCAAATATCTAATGGCACGACCTACCTGGAAACTAATGAAGGTCCATTACCTATTGAGATTTTCGGGAAGCACAATATGAATAATTTGGCCGGAGCTAAATGGATCTGCCAACATATGGGAATCGATGAAGAAGGGTTTTACGAAGCCATCCCTTGTTTTAAAGGCGCGTCTAAGCGACTTGAGAAATTGGCCGA
>JAOTYW010000082.1 GCA_029861705.1 Flavobacteriaceae bacterium | reverse complement strand
GGATACCCGTAAACTGTTCAGCTACATGGAAAGGCTGTGACAAAAATCGCTGTACACGTCTTGCCCTACCAACAGCAAGTTTATCTTCCTCAGATAATTCTTCCATCCCCAGGATCGCAATGATATCTTGTAATTCCTTGTAGCGCTGTAGCAGCTCTTTTACACGCTGTGCACAATCATAATGTTCATCCCCTAAGACATCTGCCGTAAGGATCCTTGAAGTAGAATCAAGCGGATCCACAGCTGGATAAATACCCAGCTCAGCGATCTTACGCGATAATACGGTTGTTGCATCCAGGTGGGCGAAAGTTGTAGCAGGGGCCGGATCCGTTAAATCATCCGCAGGTACATATACGGCTTGTACTGATGTAATAGAGCCTCTTTTTGTAGAGGTGATACGTTCCTGCATGGTTCCCATTTCAGTTGCCAGGGTTGGCTGATATCCAACCGCAGAAGGCATACGTCCTAGAAGAGCTGATACCTCAGAACCTGCCTGGGTAAAACGGAATATATTGTCAATAAAAAATAGTACATCTTTTCCCTGGCCATCCCCAGCACCGTCACGGAAATATTCCGCTATGGTAAGTCCGGAAAGCGCTACACGAGCACGTGCTCCGGGAGGTTCGTTCATCTGTCCAAAAACAAAAGTGGCTTTAGATTCCTTCATAGCCTTTTTGTCTACCTTGTTAAGATCCCATCCTCCGGCTTCCATGGAGTGAAGGAAATCATCTCCATACTTAATAATACCAGATTCAAGCATTTCACGTAAAAGGTCATTTCCTTCCCGAGTACGTTCCCCTACACCGGCAAACACTGATAAACCACCATGTCCTTTGGCAATGTTGTTAATAAGCTCCTGGATCAATACGGTTTTGCCAACACCGGCACCGCCGAACAATCCGATCTTTCCCCCTTTAGCATAAGGCTCGATCAAGTCTATCACTTTAATACCTGTAAATAATACTTCTGCAGAAGTGGAAAGCTCTTCAAATTTTGGAGCCTCTCGGTGAATTGGCAGGCCATCCTTACCTTCTTTGGGAAGATTTTCCATCCCATCAATGGCATCGCCTACAACATTGAATAAACGGCCATAAATATCTTCCCCAACCGGCATTTGAATCGCGTTTCCTGTAGAAATAACATCAACGCCCCGACTCAAACCGTCTGTAGAATCCATTGCAATAGCACGTACGGTGTTTTCGCCAATATGTGATTGAACTTCCAGAATTAAGGTGTTTCCAGCCTCCATAGTGATTTCCAGAGAGTCGTAGATCCTAGGAAGGGCTTCTGTCGATTCAAATTCAACATCAATAACAGGTCCGATGATTTGTGCTACTTTGCCAGTATGTTGGGCCATTAGATAGGGTATTTAAATTGTCCGATATTCAAAGGCGAAAATTCGTATAAAACGCCTGTTTTTTCCGGCTGCAAAGATAGGGCATTCCTCTTGAAAATAGAATTCTTGCAACCGTTTTTTTATCCAATAAAAATGCCCCGGATTTCCGGGGCATTTGTAAATCATTTTTTGATGTCTTCTATGGGTTGATCGTCCAGGAAACATAAAAGATAGATCCTACTGCACCTGTACCAATTGCGGATACATATTCTTCCCCTAGAATATTACTTCCTCCTAGTTTGAAAGAAGATTTAAATGAGGGTACATCATATGTAAACTGTGCATCCAGAATACTAAATGAAGGAATGGTACCGTCTGCAAAGGAAGCCTGCCATAAATATTCATCACTCCATCTGTAATTTACACGAAAGCCAAAATTCTTAAATAACTCCGTATTCCCAAAGAAGGCCTTGAACTTGTGTTCAGGGGTATTGAAGTTTGTTCTAAAGTCAGGAAACATCGCCTGATCAAAATCCAGTTCAGCATAGGTGTAATTCGCACCTACATCAAAATTTCCAAATACTTTCGCTTCAATACCTATTGTCGCTCCAACGGAATTTACCTCAGCAGGTGAATTTGTATAAGCCAGATAAGGCCGTGAATCGCCGTTTTGCAATGCTAACAAGGATAAGCCCCCATCTCCTGCTTGCCCATAGAAGGGAACGAGGACACTTGTCTGGGAAAGAAAATCAGTATACTCATTATAATATGCGCTGAGATCAATGGCGACACTCCCAATCTGTGCACGGTAGCCAACTTCATATGCCGAGATCTCTTCGGGCTTTACAATAGGCGTATTTACTGCCACAGGCGCTCCAGCCAAAACGGAAGACACTGAATACGCATTTTCATAAGCTGCTCTACCCACTACGGTTGCCGTTGGCATCCCGGTAAGAGCTTGCCCACCTGTACTAAGATCAAAGGTTCTGACATCCCTGTCCAGGTTATCTGGTGCAGATCCAACAAGTACAGCTGCGCCTGCATCCAGGCCTATAAATAGATCTTGTGTGGTTGGATTCCTAAACCCTTTTTGATAGGATACACGAAGGTTTTGATTCTGTAATTCTCCAAAGTTATACAAGAAAGATACTCTCGGGGAAAAGAAGCCGTCGAAAAATTCATTCTTGTCATAGCGTACAGATCCTGTAAACTTTAAACGGTCGTCCATAAACTTCTTCTGCAGCTGCATATATGCTCCATATTCATTATAGGAAATAGGTCCATCAATATCGGTAAAGATGGTCCCTTGCGAATTCAACTCGTATTCCCGGTATGATCCACCAAGCTGAATATCGGCAAAGTCACTTGTAATATGACTAAAATTATAATTAGCATCTACATGTCTGACTTTGGTATTATCGATGAATTTAGATCCTGTTAGAAGATCTCCGTCGCTGGTAACCGTATTAAAAGCCTGTTGAAATCCGGGGGTGCCGGGAATCAATCTTCCGGTATCGGCCGCGGCTCGTGCGGCTGCATGTGCGGTGGTTTCATCAAGCATTACTCCTCCAGGGGTCCCGATACCCAGGCGTGCGCCGATAAAAGTTGTCGCATAGTCTGTGAACCATTGTCTATCCGATTTCCATTTCCTGTTAATATTGATCGCTGTAAATCGGGTGTCATAAGAATCTCCCGCATTTTCTGACGTGAGGTATCCACGGACAAAGAAATTATCGTTCCGCACTTCAAATTTGTGTTGTTGCATAATGAAATTTGCAACTGAATAGCGGTTAGTACCCTGATAAATTGTATTTCCACGCCCTACTCTTCCGTTATATAGAATTTCGAAATCATTGGCCCAGGGCTTGTAATGCACTGAAAAATCTGTTTTAACACTCTCGGCATCATAATTAGCCAGATCTCTTTCCTCGTATCCTGTTCGTGTAACAAATGCGGATCCGACTGTCCCTGAAGGTAAGCCGGCTGCAGCATCAAAATTTAATAAGGTGCCTACTTCATCTCCATATACGTTGAGACCGTCATAGGCAATATTACTTCGATCGCGACTTGGGTCATTTACATCAACAAGGCTGGTTGCATGCCATTCCTGGCCTTTCAAATATGAGAAGTTTGCTTTTACGGCAAATTTATCGTTAAAAGCATGTGCTGCCCGGATCCCAAAATCGTAGTAATTGTTATCCCCTGCAGCGTCCTGCATTGTTAAACCTACTTTACCATATGCACTGATCCCCTGATAGTCGAAAGGATTCTTACTATTCATAAAGAGGATACCATTAAAGGCGCCTGCCCCATATAATGCGGAAGAAGCTCCTGGAAGTATCTCCACGCTCTGCACTTCCAATTCTGACATACCGACAAGGTTTCCCAGGACAAAATTCAATCCGGGTGCCGAGTTATCCATGCCGTCTACCAATTGGAGAAATCTGTTGTTCGCAAATGTGGCAAAACCCCTGGTGTTTATAGATTGGAATGTTAGACTGTTAGTGTTGATATCAACACCTTTCAGGTTCTGAAGTCCTCCGTAGAACGATTCTGCAGCTGTACTTTTAATTTCTTTAAGACCAAATCGTTCCACCGATACCGGGGATTCAAAAAGTCGTTCTGGCGTTCTCGAAGCCGAAATAACGATTTCATCCAGGATGGTTTGCGCTTCTGTCATAGAAACACTAACCGTCTGATTGTTGGAAGTAATATCGACTAAGACATCCCCATAGCCAAGATTTGTCACGCGTATTTGAAAAGGGGGAGTTTGTGAAGTTTCTAAAACAAAAGTTCCGTTAAAATCAGCTACCGCACCATCAGTGGTTCCGACGACAATTACATTGGCTCCGGGAATAGATTGTCCTTCCTCATCGGTCACGGTTCCGTTAACAACAGTCTGAGCGAAGCTGCTCAGGCCAATAAATAAAGCGGCTACAAAGAAAATTGCTCTCATAGTATTGAGTTAAGTTAGTATGGGAGCCAAGATACAGAAATTTTTGACGTTTATGGAAAAAGCACAGAAAATTATGCATGCATAGCTACTTGCTTGAAAATAGCAGTCAAGGGCGGAAAACAGGGCTACCAGCGGGTATCCTGCAGGTAAATTCTATGGGAAATAGGAGCTTATTCTACGGTAACAGATTTAGCCAGATTCCTGGGCTGATCTACATTGCAATCTCGCATAACTGCTATATGATATGACAGCAATTGCAATGGAATTGTAGTTAACAATGGCGTTAGGCTTTCAAAAGTTTCAGGCACTTCAATGACATGATCAGCAAGGTCTCTTACCTGTTCATCTCCTTCAGTTACCACAGCAATGATCTTTCCATGTCGCGATTTAATCTCCTGGATATTGCTAACAACTTTTTCGTAATGACCTTTCTTAGTAGCGATAACTACAACTGGCATTTGGTCATCGATCAGGGCGATTGGACCGTGTTTCATCTCAGCCGCCGGGTATCCTTCTGCATGGATGTAACTGATCTCCTTTAATTTTAAGGCACCTTCTAATGCCACAGGGAAATTATAGCCACGACCCAGGTAGAGACAATTGGATGAATCTTTATAAGCCTCTGCAATGATCTCAACTATCGCATTTGATTCAAGTGCTTTTTCAACTTTGGCCGGAATCTCTTCCAACTCAAGCATATATGCAGTAAAATCCTCTTCAGAAATAGCTTTCCTTTCTTTGGCAAGCTTTAATGCTAAAAGCGTAAGAACAGTGATCTGTGTTGTAAAGGCCTTAGTAGAAGCAACTCCAATTTCAGGTCCGGCATGCGTATATGCCCCTGCATGGGTTTCTCTGGCAATAGAGGAGCCAACTACATTACAAACCCCAAAAACTAGGGCACCATGTTCTTTTGCAAGTTTTATGGCCGCCAATGTATCTGCTGTTTCACCAGATTGTGAAATTGCAATAACAACATCACGGTCTGTAATCACAGGATTTCGATACCTGAATTCAGAAGCGTATTCCACCTCTACTGAGATCCTCGCCAAATTTTCAAATATATATTCAGCTACCAACCCGGCATGCCAGGAAGTCCCGCAAGCAACAATAATGATCCTGTCTGCATCCATAAATTCTTGCAAATGATCATCTACGCCAGCCATTTTTATTATACCCTGAGCGGATCTGAGTCTCCCGCGATATGTATCTTTTATGGCGTGTGGTTGCTCATAGATCTCCTTTAACATAAAATGATCATAGCCGCCTTTTTCTATCTCTTCCAGATTCAACTGAAGTTCCTGTACAAGAGGATAGGCAATTGAATCGTCTTTGATCTTTCGTAATTTAATCTCCTTACCAAGCCTGATAACTGCCATTTCCTCGTCCTCGAGGTAGACTGCATTATTGGTAAATTCTATAAAGGGAGAAGCATCAGATGCGATGAAAAATTCATTTTCGCCTACACCTATTGCTAAAGGGCTACCAAGTTTGGCAACGACAATTTCATTAGGTTTTTCTTTGTCAAACACAGCAATCGCATAAGCACCGACTACTTGATTTAAAGCTATTTGAACAGCCTTTCCTAACATAACCCCCTCTTTCTTCATAACCTCTTCAATAAGGTTGATAAGTACTTCCGTATCTGTATCTGAAGAAAATGTATATCCCCTGTTTTGTAATTCTTCCTTAATAGCCCCATAATTTTCGATGATGCCATTATGGATAATTACCAAATTCCCGGAATTTGAGTAGTGTGGGTGAGAATTAACATCATTTGGTACACCATGAGTAGCCCATCGTGTATGGCCAATTCCTAAACTACCTTCTATTGAAATTGATGCTTCTGCCTTGGCTTTGAGGTCTTCAACTTTTCCTTTGGTCTTGGAAAGATTGATCCCTGAACCATCAAAAAGTGCAATACCGGCGCTGTCATAGCCTCGGTATTCTAATCGCTCTAATCCCTTAATAATGATAGGATAAGCTTCTCTATATCCTATATATCCTACAATACCACACATATTTGGGCTTTTATGTTAAGTCGGGTTCACAAATTTACTAGAAGAATTTAAATAGTCTCCTTTCAGCTAGATATATAACGAAAAAACTACTCAGGGCGTATATTTAAAAGGCGTCAATTGGTTTCGGTATATGAAATTTCGAGTTGAAGTTTCATCGGTTCTTCATCCCCGGTAACATCACTTCCGAAGAGCACGGTGCCTAAGGGCGATATAGTAGAACTAACAGGAAGATCTTCATCCATGCCCACAGCTAGTCGTGTACTAAGTGCTCCTGCAAGACGAATATCAGGAGTACTGGTCAACCCCAGAACGGAATTGACCGAATCTCTTACAACGAGATTATTAATATGTTCTGTCAGGCGGATAATATATTTTATACCCTGGCCGCCATCTGTTTCCAGGAAACCATCATAATCCAGGAAAATTCCAAATGGTGTATCTGCAACAGATTGCTCATTGATGGGGTTGTAAATGGGTTGAACCGTTTCTGAATTATAAAGGTAAAGCCTAAAGGGTTCTTCATCCAGTAACACCCCCTGCATGGCTGTCCGATCTACATGAAAGGTCAAATTAGCTTCATTGATGATCCAGTTATTTGCCTTTATTTCTTCTATGATCGTACGTCCGCTATCGGTTTCAAATAAATGGACTTCGGCAAAAGAACCTGCTCCGCCTTTCAAATAAATCCGAGAGGCATTAGCTCCGGTATCCATTGCTCCTGCTATACCAGCCGGGTACGCTTCATTGATATAGGTGTTTACTGCATTGCTGTTAACAGGGAGTTGACCCCCACCGGTGATAAGGCTCAAAGTGTATTCTTGTTCTTCTACAGAAGGATTCCCTTCTTCTATTCTATCATATTCGTAGGTGATAGTTATGTTGGCCCTTGTCAGATCAAAAAGGATTAATAAGTCCTCGGCAGTAGGTGTTAAAGACATGTGGATTCCCCTGATGAAATCCTCAAAATTAGCCTGACTTAACAACTCTGTCTTGCCTTCCATGTCGAGCAAATATTGTTGAAAAAATACCGCATCAAGCGCTACTCGCACCCCTGGCTGAAGTCGTTCTGGTACACCTTCACTCTCATCCTCCTCTGTATCTGGATCATCTTCTGGAAAAGTAAGGATCTCTTCATCGCTTATAGTTAAATCCCCTTCAAAAAGCACATCTGATACAAATCCGGGAGCAAATTGTTGTGAAGAATAATATTCCTGGGCTTGTTCAAAATTTGTATTGGGATCCTGATCGCGGAGGAAAAAAGTTGACCGCTCAACTTTTAGATTAAATTGTTGCGTTCTATCTCCATAAATGCTGTCAAGGTCTACCCTGTTTGGAAATCTGGATACGGCAGTATCATCATCATCATTATCAGCAATGCCATCTCCATCTGTATCCGTATCCAGGGGATTCGTCATATTTATCCGTTCCTGGTTGTCACTAATTGTATCACCATCCGTATCACTATTAGGGTCTTCAGGGTCAACATCCAGCTCATCTATTACTCCGTCACCATCTCTATCGCCTCTCGGGTTTTGGAAAAAGGGGAGGTATAGATATACTGATTTAATTCGTTCATTTTCATCTATTGTCGAAGCATTCTCGTCTGAATCAGCATCGTTTTCAACTGCTTGAGAATAAACGCCGAAAACTGGACTGCCTTGTCCATTCTGCAGGGTCAGCTGAGACGTAATCTGAGCCTCAGTTCTTCCGTAGACGGCATCCTGATATACCCCAAGCTGGTATATAGGCAATTTATTCGTCTGTACAGCTTCTATTTTCCTATTGAAGACAAAAACATCAAAGTAGGCCTTGTCTGTGACAAAAGGCTCACCGCCTATCACTTCGGCACCGATAGTAACCATCTCTTCTTCACAAGAGGAAAAATAAAAGGTGAATCCTAAACCTAGAAGGAGTAGCGCAAGTGTTCTCTTCATGCGATGCATGGGGCTTATTTTAATACTTCGGTAGTATAAAAGTTAGAATACGCGTCCTCAAATTCTTTGAAAGTGACATATGGAAGCAACGGTTTCTTATTTTTCGCCGCATATGTTTGCACATCCTTGGGGACATCATCGGTGGCTAAAATAATCGCATCCGAAAAATCAACAGCAACCTTTAACAAATTATTAAAAGTGGGCTCTGATAAAATTTGAATTAATTCTTTATCGATTCCATCAAAAGCAACCTTGTCAATCATGGTTTTATCCAGTGATCCTTCAAATCCATTCCCGTAGAGAGAAGTTACAATTTTACTATCCGCAAATAAGGGTTCATCTGCGTAGTACTGTCTTAAATACAAAGGTAGTAGGGAAGCCATCCATCCATGCACATGGACGATATCTGGAGTCCAGTTTAGTTTTTTGACTGTTTCAACAACCCCTTTTGCAAAGAAAATAGCGCGTTCATCATTATCCGGAAACAAGGTTCCTTTCTCATCTGCAAAAGTAGCCTTGCGCTTAAAATATTCTTCATTATCAATGAAATACACCTGGATTCGCTCCTTTGGTATGGATGCTACTTTGATGATCAAAGGCATATCCATATCATTGATCACGAGGTTCATTCCTGACAATCGGATCACTTCATGGAGTTGATGGCGCCTTTCATTAATATTGCCATAGCGAGGCATGAAAATCCTGATCTGGCCACCATTACTGTTGACCATCCGAGGTGCTTCGTAAGACATTAAGGAAACTTCGTTCTCTGGTAAATAGGGCACTAGTTCAGAAGATACAAACAATATCTTTTTACCTGTCATATAAGTCACGTTTGGTTTATCCAAATAAACGTAGCTGCAAAAATACAAAATTTATGCAGATTTGCCGTAATTATAGTAAGTTTGCACGCTTTATTCTTAAGCTAATGAAGCCTATTCATGACCTTGAGGAACTCAGGGAAAAAATAAACCGGAGATCATCTGAAAAGAGCAATTTGGCTCTTGTCCCTACTATGGGTGCCTTGCACGAAGGACACCTAAGCCTAATCCGTAAAGCGGTAAGGGAAAATAAGAATGTTGTAATTAGCATTTTTGTCAACCCAACTCAGTTTGATAATAAAGAAGATCTTAAAAAATATCCGAGAGATCTGGCCTCTGATCTAAAGAAAATTGCCGCAGTATCCCCTGCTTGTTTTGTTTTTGCCCCGGATGTATCAGAACTATATCCAAATGGACTTCATAAGGGAAAATACAATTTAAAGGGACTGGATTCTACCATGGAAGGCGCACACAGAAAAGGGCATTTTCAGGGTGTATGTACCATAGTAGAAGCCTTATTAAGATCAGTTGCTCCCGATGTGGCATACTTTGGCGAAAAGGACTTTCAACAATTGCTGATCATTCGGCATATGGCAGCTGCCAGGAAAATACCAGTTCAAATAATAGGTTGTCCTATTGTTCGTGAAAAAAGCGGCTTGGCTATGAGTTCCAGAAATCAAAGACTCTCAGAAACCAGTAGAGAAAAAGCGGCCAATATTTACAGGATACTGGGAACTGCCAAACAAAAATTTGGCACGGAAAGTGCTACTCAAATAGCATATTGGGTGCAGGAAGAAATCAAATCGATCCCCGAACTCAAATTAGAATATTTTGAGATCGCTAATGAAATGAGTTTGCAGCCTGTTCTTAGAAAACGGAAAAACGGAAAATATAGAGCTTTCATGGCCGTTTATATTGATGGCATTAGGCTCATAGATAATATCGCACTGTAATTTTTACCTTTGTCCCATGTTAATTGAAGTAGTAAAATCAAAGATTCACCGAGTTAAAGTAACTGGCGCCGATCTAAATTATATAGGTAGTATCACTATAGATGAAGATCTTATGGATGCTGCTAATATTGTCAAAGGTGAGAAAGTCCAGATAGTTAACAATAACAACGGAGAGCGACTGGAAACATATGTTATACCAGGGGCTCGAGGTAGTGGTGAACTCACTTTGAATGGTGCAGCCGCACGAAAAGTCCAGGTAGGTGATATCCTGATCCTGATCTGCTATGCCCAAATGGAAATCGAAGAGGCCAGATCATTCAACCCTGCCCTGGTATTTCCTAACGAAGAGAACAACTTGCTAATCTGATCTTGAATCGACGGCTAAAAAGAAACCTAAAAACTTTCCTTCCTATACTTCTGGGGATATTTCTTGTATGGTACTCCTATTCCATAACTACTGCCGAAGATCGCGCCCAAATATTTAAATACATTAAGGAAGCCAATATTGGCTGGGTATTGGTCTCTGTTTTTATTGGAATGCTGAGTCATATATCCCGGGCTATTCGCTGGAATTATTTACTGGAACCTTTGGGATACCGACCTAAATTGATCAATAATGTTATGATCATCCTTATGGCCTATCTAACTAATTTAGGCATTCCCCGATCGGGAGAATTACTTCGTGCCTCAGCTTTGGCAACCTATGAAAATGTGCCTTTTGAGAAAGGATTTGGCACCATTGTTACCGAACGCGTTGTAGACCTGCTCATGTTGTTTCTTGTGATCATTGCCGCCTTGATTTCACAAACGGATATCATCATGGGTTATCTCAATGAACATGGATTAAGCCTAACTTTATCTGTTGTTGCTCTATCCGTTGCCATTCTTATGGCTTTTCTGGTTTTAGTGATCCTGCGCAGGTCTACCCAC
>JAOTYW010000272.1 GCA_029861705.1 Flavobacteriaceae bacterium | reverse complement strand
TCAAAGTAGCTCATTATTTTGACGGCCTCGACCTGGGGGAAGCCGACGTTTTAAGACGGGGAATGAGCGGAAAATTTCGTTCGAGGGAAGAGTTTCAGAAAGTGAAGGATAAGTTTATCAGCAATTGCATTCAAAAAGGCTATGGCCAGAAACTGATCGATGAGATCTGGCATCAGGTAGCCAGTTTTGCAGGCTATGCCTTTGCCAAAGGGCACTCGGCTTCCTATGCAGTAGAAAGCTATCAAAGCCTCTTCCTTCGTGCCTACTATCCGCTGGAATACATGGTGGCCGTACTTAACAACGGAGGGGGTTTTTATCGTTCGGAATTCTATGTGCACGAAGCCCGGATGATGGGCGCTACCATACATGCCCCCTGCATTAATAAGAGTCATGCTGTGACCAGTATTTATGGCATCGATATTTACCTCGGTTACCTCTACCTGAAAGAACTGGAGACCCGTGTCATGGAGCGCATTTTAAAAGAGCGAAAGACCAATGGGAAGTTCACCTCTCTTGAAGATTTTCTGGATAGAGTAGCCATCTCTGTAGAACAGATCAGCATCCTGATCCGCATCAACGCCTTCCGTTTTACCCGGGTGAACAAACACGAACTGTTATGGCAGGCCCATCTGTTCCTATCCAAAGGCGCCATCATGGAACACCCCCGATTGTTCCCGCCCAGCCATCAGAAATTTGCGATCCCCAAACTGCATACGACCGACCTGGAAACTGCTTTTACTGAATTGGAGTTGCTGGGCTTTTGCTTGTGTAGCCCCTTCGAGCTGCTGACCACCCCGCCGCTGAACACCAATGGCAGTAAGGATCTGCCTACATACCTGAATAGCTATATTGATATTTACGGCTACCTGGTCACGGTAAAAAACACGAATACGCATAAAGGAGACCGCATGCATTTTGCCACCCTGGTAGATCAGTATGGGGAAGTATTTGATACGGTCTTATTCCCACCGGTGGCGGCTAAATACTATTTCCGGGGACGGGGTGTGTACAGGTTTTATGGAAAAGTGGTCAGTGAATTTGGCTTTTTGAGTATTGAGGTAGAGAAAATGCTAAAACAGGATTATATCGCGGATCCGCGTTATGCCGATATGAAAACGGCTAATAAGATCAATCCCAAAAAAGGAAAACGCCTGCAACGAAAACAGCCCAAAACGTGAAGATCAGCCAAATTTTCGATCTGGAGAGAAAGGGCCAATATCCATGGAAGTTGGCGACCCATTGATCACTTCTGATACCAGCTTCCCGGTAGCCGGTCCTAAACTCCAGCCCATCATGGCATGGCCGGTGGCAAAGGTGAGATTGTCACAGTTGTTGGATTTTCCAATATAGGGGAGTCCGTCCGGAGATACCGGCCTGAGTCCGCTTTTAGCGGCTGCTTTTTCCTCCTCCGTGATCTCCAATTCAGTATAATAACGCTGGGCCGATTGTGCAATGGCCTCCACACGTTCTTTGCGAATAAAAGTATTGATACCCGAGAATTCCATCGTTCCGGAAAAACGTGTAAATCCGTTCATAGGTGTACATGCCACCTTGGTTTCCATCAAGATGGCAGGCAAGGTGATACCGGTTGGGCGGGGAATGTTAATGCGATACCCTTTCCCGGCCTGCATGGGAATCTTTATGCCTAATTTCTTGGCGAGTATACCGCTCCAGCTACCTGCTGCCAGAATTACTTCATCCGGAGTATAGATATGCGAATTTGTAGTCACAGATTGTATAGATCCCTGTTTTGCCAGGATTTCCTGTACAGTTTCATGCCGCTTGATCTTCACTCCGACCGATTCCAGGTAGGCTACCAATTTGGGCATAAACTCAGTTGGTGTAGTATGCCTGTCGCAGAGATAATGCACGGCACCTAACGCATCGATCTTCACATGGGGTTCAAGTTTTTGCAGGGCAGCATGATCCAGGTCATATACTTCAAGACCTAAAAACCGGGCTTTTTTAGCTACTTCCAGCTCATGATCCCCAAACTTTCTGGATTGGTAGAGCATAAGAAGCCCTTTATCTTCGAGCTGAAAATCTCCAAGTTCTCCTGAAGTCCTAAACGCTTCAAATAATTCCCTGCTCATGATATTGATATCTTTGATCACAGGGATAGCTTTCTTTACTTTGTCTTTTGTTGAAGAGCGGTGGAAATACCAGGCCCACTTAAAAAATTCCGGATCCCAACGCGGTTTCATATAAAAGGGTGAAGAAGAATTGAACATCCATTTCAAGCCTTTAGCTATCATACCGGGAGAAGCCAGGGGTATGATGTGACTTGGGGTGATGTAGCCAGCATTGACAAAGGAGGCGCCTGCTGAGATCCCGGCTTTGTCCAGGATGGTTACCTGATGCCCCGACTTGTGAAGAAAGTAAGCCGAACTTAAACCTACAATGCCGCCGCCAATAATGACAATATTCTTGCTCATATCACTTGAAATCCTTTTGAAAATGGATCATCTTCATCTATGCTGATTGTATTATACCCATATACATGTGCCCATCCTTTTATGCTTGGAATAATAGCCTTGAAATCGCCAACTTGAGTGACGCCTTCTACTTTTCCGGTAAATATCGATCCGATAAAACTTTCATGGATAAATTCATCCCCTTCCTTAAGTTTTCCCTGTCCAAACCACTGAGCCATCCGCGCAGAGGTTCCGGTACCACAGGGTGATCGGTCTATCGCTTTGTCCCCATAGAAAACGGCATTCCGACCATGAGCATTATCTGATATAGTATCTCCCGTCCACAAAACATGACTTACGCCATTGATAGTGGGATTCTCCGGATGTTTAAATTTGTCAGGATATTTCTCGTTGATCTGTTTTCGTAGTTTTCTACCCATGGCGATCAATTCTTCGGCCTTAAAATCCTGGAGTCCGGAAAATTTTGTTGCGGATCAACGATGGC
>JAOTYW010000081.1 GCA_029861705.1 Flavobacteriaceae bacterium | reverse complement strand
TCAAATCGTGAATTTCTACTGCCGAGATTGGTTTTTCTGGCACCCCTGAAGGGGTATCTACAATGACCACTGGATGGTCTTCCGAATCTTCCGGAATTCTGCCATGTGATCCTTTAACAAGCTCTGTCTGCAAAGGTATGACATTCATTAAGGTGCGAAAACCCAGTTTCTTGCGGATTAATTTCCAGATCACTTTCAGAGAAACGAAAGGATCCCCGGGCTTGGTAAATAATTCCACTGGGTCATATCCAGGCTTGCGGTGTATATCTACACAGCGGGCAAAATCAGGCGCCTTTTTGTCATCCTTCCAATAGTAATACGTGAACCAGGAAGAGGCATCGGCTACTGCGATCAGATCTCCGCTGCGTTCATGCTGGAGATGATGGCCTTGATCTTCTTTTTCAATTACCTTCTCTACACCCGGGATTGCCTGTAAAACCGACTTTATTTCCTGCAACCGTGATCTATCCTTGACGTAAATATGGGCAATCTGATGGTCTGCTACTGCAAAGGCCTCACTAGCTCCAGCATCAAGTAATTCAAGGCCTTGTTCTATCCGGATTGAAAGTAGTCCCTTTTCCCTGAACACCCTGTTTAAATGAACAGGCCTGTTGACATCGGTGATACCGTACTCGGAAAGGAGCATGACCTGAACCTCATTTTCGCGGTAAAAGGTCACCAGCTCTTTTACCAGGGCATCTACTTCCCTGAGATCTTTTCCGATCCTGGAAAAATCCAGGCCGTATTTTTGAAGACCATAGTCGAGATGTGGAATATACACTAAGCTCAATGTAGGCTTGTAGATCTCATCTGTTCTGTAGGCAGCATTAGCGATCCATTGAGACGACTTAATATTTGTCCTGGGGCCCCAGAAACTAAACAATGGAAACTGACCCAGCTCAGTTTGGAGGCTGTCTCTTAGTTCGGGAGGATGTGTATAGATATCCGGAATCTTCCTTCCGTCGGCCAGGTAATTTGGCCTGGGAGTGATGCTATAGTCCACCGATGAGTACATATTGTACCACCAAAACAGGTTGGCGCATGTAAAATGAGGATCTTCCCTCTTGCATATATCCCAGATCTTATCTGCCTGCACCAGCGAATTTGACTGGCGCCAGAATTTCACTTCGTGCTCTTCTTTGAAATACCAACCATTGCCGATGATGCCATGATCCTTGGGCCACTTGCCTGTTAGGTAAGTAGACTGTGTACTACAGGTAACCGCTGGTAGGACAGGCTTAATTTTTGTCCAGCTACCCGCCTCCATCATCGATTTGATAAAAGGCGTATGCTCACCGATCAAGCGATTGCTTAGTCCAACTACATTGATGACAGCTGTTCTATTCATCTTTTTCAAAATAGTTCAATACCCATTCCAGTTCCCGCGAAATGGAG
Organism: Flavobacteriaceae bacterium; assembly: GCA_029861705.1. GTDB lineage: Bacteria > Bacteroidota > Bacteroidia > Flavobacteriales > Flavobacteriaceae > HDS-28. The sequence continues at coordinate 9,588 of JAOTYW010000081.1, read as the reverse complement.
TCGGACATGGCTTCCTTTAAATGAGCAGGTAATACTTCCCAGGTATAGGTTTCTACTTCAAGGTGAGCTGAAACTGGTGTCTGTTTAAGGTAATTCAACACTTTTGTGATATCATTTTGTGTGGATTGCAATACCCCAAAGGTATCCAGGAAAATGGGGACATGGAAATGGGCTCGTAGTTCTGTAAACTGCGGCCGTTTTTCCAGGAGTTCCGGCAAGTCGGAGTATGTAACTACCTTTCCATTGATTGATTGCGTAACCTGATGCAGATATACCGGCTCATCAAAGCTTGATAAAGCCTTCCAGATCGCCTCGTCATTATTTACTGAGATGTGTGCTTTTAATGCCGCGCTGATCTGGATCTTTCCAATTCGGATCTCTTCCTTCGCCATTTTTAAGAATACGTCTTCCGGTTCTTCATAGGCAAGTGAAAAATGGCATACATCATAGCAAAGAGTGATATATCTTTTCAGTAGTGCCTCGGCTTTGTCAGCCGGCAAATCTAGTGTTTCACTAAATACTTTTATAGCTGCCGGGATCAGGTAATTCCTGTAGAACATCAAAAATTCTTCTGAGTTCTCAAGAAGGCCATCCGGTTCAGGTTCTATATCAATATGGATCAACTTTCCTGTTTCTTTTTCCAATCGAACTAAAAATACTGCCATTTCTGCAAGCTGTTTGCTTCCAATGGCGAGGGCCTCTTCGTGTTTTTCACCCCTGTACATATGCCTATACCCAATGGGAGATGTAGAGATTCCCCCTTCCTGCCCTTCCGGGACCAGTTGCGCCATCTGCTCAGCAAGGCGCTTTGTATATATGAGTCGCTCTTTTGTCGTCCAATCCGGATGGTGCACTTTTTCTTTAACGCTTTCACCGTGAAAGTTACCATAAGGAAAGCCATTCATAGAAAACACATAAAGCCCCTCATTGTCTAACCATCGTTTAAATTCTTGCAGTCCCGACTCAGCCAATTCCCTACTGGCCTTATCTGAGAGTCGCAATCCAATTCCGAAAGGTTTCTCCGGGCAAAGACGCGCTTTAATTTTAGGTAAATAGTCTTGTAAATGGAAAATGGTTTCGGCCCAATCGCTTCCGGGATGAATATTGGTGCAGTAGCTCAAATGAAAATGTTGGTGTACCCGCATAGCTCAGGCGACGCTTTGGTTACTCCTCCCCTTCTGCCTGTTGATAGCCTCTTTCATTTCCTCCCTATTAATTTCATGTACATCATGCGCTATCCCAATATCTGAAATTAATGTAATAGTAAGTTTACCACCCAAATGTTCCCTGAATTCCTGGATCCCTTCAAGTAATACGGCTAATTCCTCTGCTGATTTAATGGGTAACTCAAGATCAAAACCGAGTTGGGTGAATAATTTTATGACCCGCTGGCTATGGGTTGCTGCCAGGATCCCAAGGCGTTCTGCATAGACTACATCCAAAGCAATACCCATGGCTACAGCCTCTCCGTGCCGCAAAGTGTACTTGGTCATTTGTTCCAGCTTATGCGCAGACCAATGTCCGAAGTCCAGCGGCCTGGAAGATCCCAACTCAAAGGGATCGCCACCTTTGGCAATATGGTGCATATGCAGCGCAGCACATTTATAGATCAAGTGCTGCATTGTACTTTCATCGCGAGCATTTAGGCCTGCGATATTCTCTTCAATCCAACTGAAGAAGTCTTTATCTTTTAGTAAGGATACTTTGATCGCCTCGGCAATACCTGCCCTCCAATCCCTATCTTCCAGAGTTGACAGGAATTCAACATCATTTATAATGGCAAAAGGCGGACTGAAAGTCCCTATAAAATTTTTCTTGTCGAATTCGTTTATCCCATTCTTTATGCCAACAGCGGCATCATTCTGTGACAAGACTGTAGTAGGGATACGGATGAGTCGGACTCCTCTATGGGCAATAGCCGCTGCATAACCGGCCATGTCAATAACAGCCCCACCACCAATAACAAGCACAAAGGAGTGACGGCAGATATTATTCGTGTTGATACTATCGAGGATCTTATGGACCCATTGATCCGTATTTTTCACATTTTCTCCACCTGGGACCAGTATTTGATCTTGCAATGCCATGCTTTCGGCATGCTCTTGGGCATATTCTTTTATTTGATCTTTTAAATGTGGATGGTGGCTATGAACCCCATCATCGATTATCGTAATGAATTTTACCGGACGTTGATACCCAGATGCTTCTAATAAGGTATGCAAGAGCGAATTCTCCTTAGCAAAAAGCTGCCGGGTGAAGTGGAGCTTATAGGAATAGGCTACGGAGAACGATTGTGAAATGGGTTCTAATTGCATACTGTTTCAAGTCACTTTAAACAGGCTGCCAAGTCCGATAGAAATTGGCAGGAGCAAAAGTACAAAGAAAGCATATGAGATATGGCCAAAGCTGGCGGCAAAGATCACATCCAGCAATATTATGGATAGTACCCCTGCAACAACCGCCTTTTTTATTAGGCGGGGATCAGCTGTCCGATATGCCTTATACCAAGGGATTAATATGACGAGGGCAAACAAGGCTAATGTGCCAATCGTTGTCCCATTAAGGCTTTCTTGTGCATTTACTACATACAAAACGATCAGAATGACGCTAACGTATATGATTCCTGCGTACATCAGATGGCGTTTATTCCCGCCATGAACCTCCCCCTGGCTGATAAGCGTAATGGCAAAAATGTATAAAACAGGGATCACAGCCAGATGCCAGGCACTTAGTGTCCCTAAAATACTGATCCCCAACAAGAGATTTAACCCCCTGCAAACGCCCATGGTCAGGGCACCCGTAAAGGCATTTTTTTTTGCAAGGGCATCATATAGAACAATAAAAAATGCAAGACCCGCAGCAATGATAGCAGCATTTTGATTTACCAAAAAGGCAAGGAAGACCCCGAGGAGCAGCCAAAATAGTCCAAAGATCAATGCCTCCTGTTTGCCTACCAGGCCACTTGGTATGGCCCTTTCCGGCCTTTCAATTGAATCCAGATCTGCATCGAAAAAATCGTTGAGTATTACTCCCCCGGCATAAAGGGCAACAGAAGCAAAAAATAAGATAACGATATCACTAAGAGCCGTGTTTAGTGTAAAAGCATATTGAGTGGATACTGCGCCTGCAATAGCTGCGCCTGCCAAAATATCTGCGCCTGCTGTTGGCAGGTTGGCAGGCCGCATGAGCCTTAGAAAGCCCATTATTCTTGGCCACATATTATTCTATGGTTTCACTGTCTACGCGTGGTTGTTGTCCGCGTAACACGCTGTTATCGTTGTATAGGTTGCGCTGATCGATCAGCTGGGGCTCCAGCCAGTGCGCTTCTTTCATTTTACCATTCTTGCTAAAAGCTTGCAGGGCATTACTATAACAGGTTTTTACAACATCTTCTTCCGGTATGCCTCTGTTCAGCATCAAATTAGCTGTTTTTGGCACGGCAAGCGGATCGCTAACCCCCCAATCTGCAGAGCTATCTACAATGATATTAGTGCTCCCAAAACGGCGAACAACTTCTACCATCCGTTCATTGCCCATTTTTGTTTTGGGATAGATCGTAAAAGCAGCAATAAATCCGCGATCTAATACCTCTTTAACAGTTTCTTCATTGTTATGGTCTATGATCACATTACCCGGATCCAACCCGTGTTCAATACATACCTCCATACTTTTTAAGGTCCCCGCTTTTTTATCCCTGTGCGGGGTATGTATCTGCACAGTCGTGTCTAATTCCTTAGCCATATCCAGTTGCATACGAAAGTAGGTGTCCTCTGCTGGTGTTTGGTCATCATAGCCTATCTCGCCAATGGCAACCACATTTTCTTTATGCAGGTAGAGCGGAAGTAATTCGATCACCTGTTCTGCCAGGGCTTCATTATTTGCCTCCTTAGAATTGAGCCCGATCGTACAATAGTGCTTGATCCCAAACTGACTCGCCCGAAAAGGTTCCCAGCCCACCAGGCTGCTGTAGTAATCCTGGAAGCTTCCCACTTGCGTACGGGGTTGGCCCAACCAAAAAGAGGGTTCAATTACGGCTACCACTCCGGCCGCTGCCATTGCCTCGTAGTCATCTGTAGTTCTTGAGGTCATATGAATATGTGGATCAATCCACATTCGTTCTTTTGTCATCTGATCTGTTTTATAGATTCCCAGCCTATTTCGCCAGTACTAATTTCTTTTTTTATGTCCGGATACCTATTGAGCAATTCCGTTGCTTCAGGAGTGTTTGAATGTAAGCAACATAAGCCCCCTGCTAATTGTTCTGCTTTAAGATCACTGCTAAGTAAGCGTTCCATGTCCTGCAAAAGCCCGGCATCTAAAAAACCCGCTACCGGTCTCCAAAAAAGGGGGTCGATATCCCGGGAAGCCGCCCAGCGCTCATGGGCATAATCTGAAATGATCCGGGTCAGTTCTTTGTTCGCTCTCTGATCAACATCCATGATCAAGGAAAGATCGCGCTGCATAAAGGCAGCTTTCAAATACATCTGGTTCCATTGCTGGTCATTGAAATACGCGGCCGGAAATGGATTATTGAGGGAAATAGCATCGAATACATCAGCAATATTGGTTCGCAAAGCTTCTACCGCTACATGGGTGAAGGCCAGATGGTTGGGAAGAAAGGCAAGAAATTTTAGAAATGCCACCAATTCCCCTTTGTCAGCTACCTGGATCAAGGTGGCCACTTTTGGTGTAAACGTCTCTCCATCTGCTTCCAGAACCCGCATCAACAAATAGATCCGTGCCAATTCCAAAATCTTCGCATGCTGCCTGTTGAGGAGGCTATTGAACAGACTTTCCTGAAATGTCAGAATAAGAAGATCATTGTCCGGTATTTTAGCAGACAAGAGGCTATAGGTCATAAATAAGTCTTTCCCGGACTTTTGCGAAATAATGGTTTCCAAACGCTTGATCAACCATTGAAATGTTTCGTCAGATATATTCCCTCTGATGACATTTTCAACTTCTTTTGACGAGACGGATAAAACCATAAATATTTCTCCTGTTGCTGTTAAGGTGGGGCCTTGTACTAAAAGAAAACAAAGATATTAAGTATCGACAAACTTTAGACTATTCCTATTAATTAACTAGAGGTGCTTCCTAAACTGAATTCTTACCTTTGGCAAAAAGTACAGTATGTTAGGATTAAAGCTCCCAACAGACCCCAGATGGGTAAATATTGTGGAAAAGAACATTGATGAGATCTTGACAGATCACGCCTATTGCGAACAGAAAGCTGCAAGCACAGCCATCTCTTTGATCATAAACTTTCCGGAATACCCTGAATTAGTCGATGAAATGATCGCCTTATCCAGAGAGGAAATGGGACATTTTAAATTGGTTCACGACCGCATCCTCCAAAGAGGGGCAACCCTGGGAAGGCACAGGAAGGATGAGTATGTGATCGCTTTGATGAAATTCTTTCCCAAGGGCGGAGACCGGAAAGAGCAATTGATTCACCGATTACTTTATGCAGCCATGATCGAAGCCCGGAGTTGTGAGCGCTTCAGACTGCTTTCAGAAGAGCTTCAGGATAAGGATTTGGCAGAATTTTACAGAAAACTAATGGTCAGTGAAGCGGGCCATTACACCATGTTTCTGAATTTTGCACGCCAATATGGCGACAGAAAAGTAGTGGACGCCAAGTGGCAGGACCTGCTGGATTTCGAAGCCCAGATCATGAAAGACCTGGGAGATAAGGAAGCTATTCACGGTTAGTTTTGGGCATCCGACTCCACCGGAACCGGTTCCGTGGATTCTTCGTGCAATTGCTGCCTAAAATATTCGTAGAGTGCAAATTGGGATCGCACCGCTACTTTATTATTTCTCTTATAGGCATTTTCCTCTTCGGCTGTATATATTCGGGCCTTTACATTGTCGCTCCAACAGATCTCAAAATTGTCTATTAGCATTTGTTTGAGATCAGCATCGTAAATAGGGCAACCTACTTCCACCCTATTCTCCAAATTTCGGGTCATCCAATCGGCTGATGAAATATAGATACGTGGATCACCATCATTCCCAAAGATGAAGACTCTTGGATGTTCCAGGAATTTATCAATAATGCTAATTACTTCAATATTCTCACTCATGCCTTTGACGCCGGGAATCAGACAACATATTCCGCGTATGATCAATTGGATCTTCACCCCAGCCTGACTTGCCTCGTATAATTTGTCTACCATTTGATACGATGTGAAACTATTCATCTTGATCTTTATATAGGCTGGTTTACCTGCTACAGCATTAGCGATCTCATTATCGATCATTTTTTTGTACGCATTCGTTGTATAATGAGGGGAAACAATGAGGTGCTTGTATTTATTGACCTTATAGGTAGTCTCAAAGAAGCCAAATACTTTATTCAACTCTTTATTAATGCCGTCGTGAGCGGTAAAGAGTGTATAGTCTGTATAAATCCTGGCCGTGGATTCATTAAAATTCCCGGTACTGATAAATCCATAGCGCCTTATTTTTTCGTTCTCTTCCCGTTCGATAACACATATTTTGCTGTGCACCTTTAAACCAGGGACACCAAAGATCACATGAACCCCTTCCTCCTGTAATTGTTCTGCGTATTCAATATTGGCTCTTTCATCAAAACGGGCACGTAATTCAATTTGTACAGTTACCTGCTTCCCATTTTTGGCTGCATTGATCAGTGAAGCGATCACCTGTGAATCATTAGCCAGGCGATAGGCCGTAAGTTTAATGGTTCTCACCATGGGGTCTAAAGCTGCTTCCCTCAACAATCTGATGATATATGAAAAAGTATGGTATGGCGTATAGATCATATGGTCTTTCTCAGAAATACACTTGAAGAGGCTTCCTTCCATATCCAATCCCCTAACAGACAGAGGTTCAATAGGTTTGTATAAAAGGTCTGTGCGGCCTAAACTTGGGAAACCCATATAATCTTTTCGGTTGTGATAACGGCCTCCGGGAATAATACTATCCGTATCCTGGATCTTCATTTTGTCTTTCAAAAATGCCAGGGTGTCCTCTTCGATATTCTGGTCATAAACAAAGCGGACAGGATTACTGATCCGTCTGTTGTCAACACTGGACGATATTTTATCGATAAAACTTTTACTCAGATCGTTATCTATGTCGAGCTCCGCATCCCTCGTGATCTTAATCATGTGGGCTGAGATCTGAGTGTAGGAGAACATATTAAAAATATTGCGCAAGGAATATCGGATCAAATCGTCCAGAAGAATGACATAATCCTTATTACCGATCTTGGGCAGGACTACAAACCGACTCATATTCCTGGGTATCTCAATGAGCGCATATCGGATATTGCCGTTTATGTTTTGATCTTCTACTAATTCGATTCGGACGGCCAGATAAGCTGCCATATCGGTCAGGTTGGGAAATTCTGCCAGGTCGTTCAGGATGATGGTCATCAAAGAAGGGCTTACTTCTTTCAGGAAGTAATCTTTAATGAAAGCTTCATGTTCTTGTTCTACCTGACTTTCATCAATGATATAGATATCCTTTGATTCCAGCTCTTTAATGATGTTTATCAGATAGGTACTACTGTCAGCTTGCAGCCTGATGACTATTTTGGTGATAGCCTCTAAAAGTTCCTTGGCCACTTCCCCGCCCAAAACACTTTTGCCACTTTTACCTGCTTCAACAATTCTTCTGACCGTTGCATAGCGCACTTTAAAAAATTCATCAAGATTATTTGAAAAAATACCAACAAAACGGAGGCGTTCGATCAATGGGACATTAGCATCCATGCTTTCCTGCAGGACACGTTCATTAAAGCTGAGCCAGCTGAGTTCCCTGTTTTTATATTGATATTTCTTACTAGCCACTATCTGACTTCTTTTGGGAATATGGTATTAACTGTTTTTGCATCACGCATTTCTCTCCATTCGTCTGCATCAGATTTCAAATGCACAAGGCCTGTTGTCGGCACATTATCGATACGTAAGCTTCCCCATTGGTTGGCTACATTGGTAAAAGCAAAGTTATGCCCGAATATAAGAACACAATTCAATTGAGGGTCCAGTTGATTGACAAAATCCATTACGCCATCTCCTGAGAAGTCGTACAAATCATCCGTTACCGTAAGTTTTTCAAAAGGAATATTGAGTCCGCGCATAAGAATCATACAGGTATGCAGCGCCCTGTTTGCCGGACTGGAGAATACGGCATCTATCTCAGGCATGATGCCTTTAAATGCAGCTGCAACTGCGTGCCCATCCCTGATCCCACGTTGTTTTAAAGGTCTGTCCTTGTCTGTAACTTCATATTCCCAGGACGATTTCCCATGTCGTATTAAAATTAGCTGTTTCATTCTATTGCTTTTTTTACGGTGCTAGTCGCTCTATTTTCCAATTCAGATCTTCTTCGAGTGTATATCTGAAGCGATCGTGCAATCTATTAGGCCTGCCTTGCCAGAATTCAACAGAAACAGGCTTTACCAAATAGCCACCCCAATAAGCTGGTCTGGGAATTTCTTTTCCCACGTACTTTTTCTCAAGCTCCTTCACGGAATCTTCGAGGATAGCTCTCGATTCGATAACACTGCTCTGTGGTGAAGCAATAGCTCCCATTTTACTTGCATCGGGTCGTGATTCAAAATACCCATCTGAGAGATTGGTAGCTAATTTTTCTGCTTCTCCTTTAATGATCACTTGGCGTTCCATGACCGGCCAATAAAAACTAAGGCATACCTTAGGATCTTGTGCTATAGCTTTACCTTTCTCACTTTCATAATTCGTATAAAAAACAAATCCTTCATGTGAATAACGTTTCAGCAAGACCATGCGATTCTTAGGGAAGCCGTCTTCTCCTTGTGTAGCAACAGCCATCGCATTAGGTTCATCCGTACTACCAGAACTTTCCAATTCGTGAAACCACTTCTTAAAAAGAGTGATCGGATCTATGGGAAGAATTGATTCGTTTAAATCGCTTTTCCCGTACGATTTCCTAATGTTTGCAAGGTTTTTTGCCATTGGTGTAAATCTAGAAACAAGATAAGCAGAATTCCGGTATTGCCTGCTATGATCTCAATGATTCGGGGCATCTTCTACCATTCAAATACTTTTCCATCCCGGGCTAAAGAGGTATTCTGAAACTCGGTTAGTGCCTCTTCCAAAAATTGATCTGTATTTGTATAACGGGTTGAGAAATGTCCCAAAATAAGTTGTCCTACTTGAGCTTCTTTGGCGATCTTGGCAGCTTCTATAGCGGTAGAATGCCCTGTTTTTTCCGCCAGGTGTTTTTCGTTTTCCAAAAAAGTCGCGTCGTGGTACATGACATCTGCATCCGAGACAAAAGGTATAATCCCGGGTTCATATGCAGTATCAGAGCAAAACGCATAGCTCTTAACTTTTTGAGGTGGAAAGGTCAATTCTGAATTGGGAATGAGGCTTCCATCATCGAGCAGCACGTCTTTTCCCTTTTTGATATTGTGGTAATGAGATATATCAATACCATATTTTTTGACAGCATCTACATTTAATCCCAGCTCCTTAGGTTTCTCCCTGAATAAGAATCCATTGGTATACACCCTGTGAGAAAGCGGAATAGTATCTACTGTTACTTTTTCATTTTCAAAGATCCGTTCCGAAT
>JAOTYW010000080.1 GCA_029861705.1 Flavobacteriaceae bacterium | reverse complement strand
TTTTGGTATTCACCCCACGGTCAGACAGGATAATGATATTCGCACCATTGTCTATGGCCCTAACTGCTTTGCTTAACATAACCTCAAGGCCATCTTCCAAACCATTGCAACCGCGTTCCTTGTCATACAACATCGGTATAGAAACCACTTTGTAATCGGGGCTCTTATCATGATGCTTGATCTTATCCAGATCTTCCTTAGAGATCACAGGATTCTGGATCTTTAACTTACGGCAGTGCAATTCCGTATACTCAAAAATGTTCTGATCACTACCTAGCGTTAGGCTTATGTCACAAATGAGCTCTTCCCGGATCCCATCCAGGGGTGGATTCGTCACCTGAGCAAAAAGTTGTTTAAAATAGTTATAGACCAATTGCGGGCGTTCCGAGAGCACTGCAATTGGCGTATCCGATCCCATGGAACCAATGGGTTCTTTAGCGTGCTGGCCCATTGGGAGAACAAGGGTGTTAATGTCCTCTTGTGTATATCCAAAAACTCTTTTTCGCTGTGTGAGCGGAACCTCTTCCTGAATGTCTGTCTCTTCGTTATAGGGGATGTCCTTTAAATGGATGAGGTTATTTTTTACCCATTTTTCGTAGGGATGTTTCTTTACGATGGCTTTTTTGATCTCCTCATCATTCACTATTCTACCTTCTTCCATATTGACCAGGAACATTTTTCCCGGTTCGAGTCTGCCGTGCATTTCAATGTTTTCCGGTTCTATATCCAGTACACCGGTTTCGGACGCCATGATCACGTATCCGGATTTGGTTACAGAATACCTCGAAGGCCTTAATCCATTGCGATCTAAGACAGCGCCGATATAGGTTCCATCTGTAAAGGGGATGGATGCAGGCCCGTCCCAAGGTTCCATCAGGCAGCTGTGGTATTCGTAAAATGCACGCTTGGCCGGATCCATATCGGGATTTTTTTCCCAGGCTTCAGGGACAAGTAGCATCATCACTTCGGGAAGTGATCTTCCCGTCATTAGTAAAAGTTCCACAACCATGTCCATAGAAGCCGAATCTGATTTTCCCGGCAGAACAGTGGGGAGTATTTTTTTAATAGCATCGCCGAAGAGCGGACTAGCCATTAACTCCTCCCGGGCTTGCATGCGAAATACATTTCCTTTTAGCGTATTGATCTCCCCATTATGGCACATATATCTAAAAGGTTGTGCCAGGTCCCAGGTAGGGAATGTATTGGTGGAGAAACGCTGGTGCACCAGGGCGAGACGGGTAATTACCCTGGGATCCATTAGGTCTTTGTAGTATAGTTTAATGTCTTCGGGCATTAAAAGCCCTTTAAAGATGATGATCCGTGTTGATAAACTGGGGACGTAAAAATAGCCCGCTTCAGATATTCGCGAATTATAGATCTCGTGCTCAGCTATCTTTCGAGCTGCAAACAGCTTAGACTGAAATTCAAAATCTTCCTGCTCATCAGACTCTTTGCCAATAAATAATTGCTTTACATCAGGCTCTGTTTCTTTTGCTATGCGACCGGGAATAGCTGGGTTAACAGGAACGTCACGCCATCCCAATAATCTCAGCCCTTGCCTTGTCAATTCCTTTTCCAGTATGGAAATACAATGCGCTTGCTGATTAGATTTACGAGGGAGAAAAATATTACCTACGGCATAGGCGCCTCTTTCAGGGAGTTCAAAAGCGCATACATCCGTAAAAAATTCGTGTGGGATGTCAATTAGAATCCCGGCACCGTCACCAGTTTTACCATCAGCACTGACTGCGCCGCGATGTTCCAGTTTATCCAGTATCTCGAGCGCAATATGTATGATGTTGTTTGATCGTTCGCCCTTGAGACTACAAATAAATCCTGCACCGCAGTTATCATGCTCAAATTCTGGAAAATATAATCCTTGCTGCTCTAACGGCATATCTGATGAATTTTACCAAAAATACCGAAAGGACTAAGTTATATTCAAAGATTTTCTCAATTCAATGAGAAAAAAACAGATATTTTAAAATAGCGTTAAATAATATGCAATTTGAAAATAATTAGCTTGGACAATTATCAATTTGCTAATGCCATATTTAAAATCATGACAATTATTGATGGCCGACCTGACAGCCACAAGTGGGTCGCATAAAACTATTAGTTTCCTGATGCCATGGAAATGCCTGGTTGTATTTGTTATTCTCCCAGTAAAAAGGCTTGCGTTGTTCAGACGCATTCCCGATCTCATTCATGGTCGACGCATCAAACAAGCGGCCATTGACCATTACTTGTTCTACCGTCTGTGTATTCTCAATATTGTCAAGCGGATTATCAGACAATACGATCAGATCTGCCAGTTTTCCAACTTTTAAAGAGCCGATATCTGCACCGGCGCCGATATATTCGGCTGCGTTGATCGTTGCCGTTTTTAAAGCTTCCATATTGGTCATGCCCCCGGCTGCCATCATCCAGGTTTCCCAGTGTGCTCCTAGGCCTTGCAACTGACCATGGGCACCCATGTTCACTTTTACGCCTGCATCGGTGAGTTTTTTAGCTGTATTGGCGACCATAATATGTCCATTATCATATTCCTCTTGCGGCACCATGGTGCGATGTCTTGAACGGGAATCAATGATACGTCTGGGCGTAAACTTTAATAACTTCTCGTTTTCCCATACATTATCGCGCTGGTAATAGAAATATTCCCCATTTAACCCGCCGTAGTTAACGATCAGGGTAGGCGTATAACCAGAACCGCTCTTGCCCCAGACTTCTAAAATATCCTTGTACACCGGAGCTACGGGAATATTATGTTCCACACCTGTATGCCCGTCGATCACCATAGTAATATTATGGTAGAACGTAGATCCTCCTTCCGGCACTACATTGATACCTAGTTCACGCGCCGCTTGCAAAACCTGCTGTCGCTGTTCTCGTCTGGGCTGATTATAACTTTTGACACTTTGAGCCCCAAAGGCCTTAGTTCTTCTAATGCTGCTTAGGGCATCATCCAGGCTGTTGATCACTGCTTTAAAATCACCATCTGCCCCGTATAAAATAAAGCCTGTAGAGTACAATCTCGGACCTACGAGTCCGCCTGATTTTTGTAATTCCGACAACGCAAAAACAGTTTCCGTATTAGAAGACGGATCATGGGCTGTTGTCACGCCAAAGGCGAGGTTGGCCATAAACTGCCAGTTCTGCTGAGGTGTCAACCCATAGCGGAAAGCCCCTATGTGTGCATGGGCATCTACCAAGCCCGGCATGATATTCTTGCCACTAGCATCATATGTTTTAGTGCCCTCAGGAATGGAAACATCTGCACCTATGGCTTCGATCTTATTATTATTCACCAGTACTGTTCCATTTTCGATGATTTCGTCTCCTTCCATGGTAATGATCCTGGCATTTGTAAAGGCGATCCTTCCGCTACCCTTTTTAACAGGGACTTTCAAGCCAATGGCCGTGCTTTTTGCATCAGAATCGCTTACTTTTTCCGGGGATCCCGGAAGGAAGGTATAGCGGTCTTTAAGGTTGGCACTGAAATAGTCGTCCCCTAATGTCCACATGATCTTTTGACTGTTGGGCGACCAATGAATACTTACACCTGCATCTTTGGCAAGTTGCGAAACCGGGATGGATTTAGAATTATTATCCAGATCAATGGCCTTTCCATTTAAGATCAAAGGCGCGACAAATACTTTATGAAGATTTGAAAAAGCGATCCATTTGTTATCCGGACTTGGCACCAGCCAATTGGCATACTTGGATTTTACATGTTCTTTCTCATCTTTGCCGTTAAGGTTTACACTGATCAATTTCTTGGTCAGGGCACCGAAATAAGTTCCGCCAGTTTGCAGGAAAATACGATCTCCTGCTGTATTAAATCGGGGATACTGTCCCTGGGAAGTGATAAATCTCTCTGCACCTCCGGAGGCATCCATGGCATATATGCCGGGTTTTACTGTATAGGTAAGGCCTTGGTCACCATTCCCATTTTCTTTGCGAAAAATAAGGGTCTTGCCATCCGCAGAATAGGCCGGTGTTCTGTAAATGCCTTTTTCAGTAGTTAGTTTTGTCGGATTTCCTCCGGCAAGCGAGATGCGTTGAATGGCTCCTTTATCTTGATCGTTCCATGAAACAAATACCAGGGAATTTCCATCGGCAGAAAAGGCCGGCTCAAATTCAAAGTCACTTCCGTTAGTTAACCTTGAAGGTGTGCCATCCGGTAAGGATTTTTTCCAGAGATATCCAACTGCATTAAAAACCAACGTATTGCCATCCGGAGAGGTCACGGCATGCCGGATCGCCTGAGGCGTAAATTCGTTACTTTCAATTCTGTTGTTAAAATGAACCGTTTCGGCCAGGTCAATTTTCACATTGGCTGTAAAGGGGATCGTAGTTTGTTCCAGGGAGTTGATATTGATCTTCTGGATCTTGCCCCCACTCCAAATAACGATCTCTTCATTATTCGGCATCCAACTAAAATTCGGGTAAACACCAAAGATGGCCCAGGCTTCCTGCTGATCCTTATTAAGCGCGTCATAAACCGGCCACTCTTCTTCGGTTTCCAGGTCGTGAATAAAAAGGACCGTCTTGGTACGCACTCTTTTTATAAAAGCCAGTTTTTTACCGTCTCTTGATAAGGTAGGGCGTGCTGCGCCTCCGGGTCCACCAGTCACTGTCTCTGTCTTCCCTTCTTTAAAATCGTAGCGTTTGATCACATAGATCTGGCTGTTGGGATCTTTGTTGTATTTAAAGAAACCCCCGGGATACACGTCTTCACTATAATACAAATAGCGGCCATCTGGCGATACAAAAGGCTCGTTAACATCCTGCTGATCGTTTTTTCGTTTGGTGACCTGAAGACCTGTTCCCCCGGAAATATGGTACTGCCACATTTCGCCGGCCCCTAAACTGCGTTGGGACGTAAAATGCTTTCGGCCGATTAGGTATTGCCCATCTGGCGTCCATACGGCATTGTTCAGCAAACGGAACTTCTCTTTTGAAACTTGTTTGGCGTCGCTGCCATCGGCATTCATATACCAGATGTTATCCCCGCCGCCGGCATCAGAAGTAAAGGAGATCTTCTTACCATCCGGACTAAAACGCGGTTGTACTTCAAATGGAATCCCCGTACGAAGCGCTTTTGCTGTTCCACCCGTGATCGGGATCGAATAAATATCGCCTAATAGATCAAAGACGATGATCTGCCCGTCCGGACTCACATCCAGGTTCATCCAGGTGCCTTCATCAGTTGTAAAACTATGAGGGGTATACTTAAATGATTCCCCGGGAGCAGACACTTTCCACTCTTTGGTTTCTTCTTTTTTTTCTTTTTTCTTTTTGCGTTGGGCGCTAAGGGATAAGCTGATACATACTGCTAAAAGCAAGGTGAAGAAATATCTGTACATCGTAGTTGTTTTAAGGTAACTAATGTACATAATTTGATGCGAAAGTTAGGACTTCCTAATCCCTCAAAATACTCCGGGAGATCACGATCTTCTGGATCTCCGAAGTGCCTTCATAGATCTGAGTGATCTTGGCATCCCGCATGAGTCGTTCTACATGATATTCTTTAACAAAGCCATTCCCACCATGAATCTGTACGGCTTCTACACCGGCCCACATAGCCACTTCCGAAGCATACAACTTCGCCATGGCGCTGGAGAGGTCGTAGTTGTTGCCCTGGTCTTTATCCCAGGCAGCTTTATACACCAAATTCCTGGCTGCTTCAATTCGGGTATGCATGTCTGCCAGCTTAAAAGCGATCGCCTGGTGGTTTTTAATTTCCGTGCCAAATGCCTTTCGCTCTTTGGAATATTTCTTACTCAACTCATAAGCCCCGGCTGCAATCCCCAATGCCTGAGCTGCGATCCCGATTCGTCCGCCTGAAAGTGTCTTCATGGCAAACTTAAAGCCGAAACCGTCTTCTCCGACCCGGTTTTCTTTGGGCACGATCACATCGTTAAAATTTAACGAGTGGGTATCACTGGAGCGGATGCCGAGTTTGTTCTCCTTAGGGCCTATCTCGAATCCTTCCATGCCTTTTTCTACGATCAGGCAGTTGATCCCTTTATGTCCCTTTTCAGGATCTGTCTGGGCTATTACTAAATATGTAGAAGCAGTGCCACCATTTGTGATCCAGTTTTTAGTCCCGTTCAAAACGTAATGGCCTCCTTTATCCACGGCAGTAGTTTTCTGGGAAGTAGCATCACTGCCGGCTTCAGGTTCTGAAAGACAAAAAGCCCCGATCTTTTCCCCTTTGGCCAGTGGAAGCAAATACTTTTGCTTTTGTGCTTCAGTACCAAAAGCCTGTAAGCCATAGCAGACCAATGAATTATTTACGGATACGATCACTGAGGCCGAAGCATCTATTTTCGACAATTCTTCCATGACTAGTACATAGGACAGGGTATCCATTCCGCTGCCGCCGTATTTAGGGTCGACCATCATGCCCATAAAACCTAATTCTCCCATTTTCCTGACTTGTTCTGTCGGGAATCTTTGGGCATCATCTCGTTCTACGACATCGGGTAATAATTCTTGTATTGCGAAATCACGCGCGGCCTGGCGAATCATTTCGTGTTCTTCAGACAAGGTAAAATTCATAGGGATTTGATTCAAGAATTGCTGTTGCAAATATACATGGAAGTAGGGATTTGGAGACAGCTTCTCGCATGCAATTCGATAAGAATCAACGCTTATTTATCTTAAATATCTAATCTGATATGACCAGATTCACAAATTTGAATATCTTTAAGCGGTTAGACAAAGAACTTGATCATAACAATACCAGCCTGAGAGCGCTGCTAAGCGCTTCAAGAAAAACCAATCTATATGGAAACCATTATTATCATCGTCTTCCTCCTCGGCTATCTCTTTATAACCCTGGAGCATAATCTTAAAATCGATAAACTTATTCCTGCATTGGCCATGATGGCCATATTATGGGCGATCATAGCCTTGGTTCATTTGCCGGTATTTGAAGTAGACGCTGTACAGAAGGCCTTGAAGCCGGAACATATGGATGATGTTTTGTTACATCATTTAGGTAAAACGGCTGAGATCCTGGTATTCTTACTTGGGGCAATGACCATTGTGGAGATCATCGATTATTTTGACGGATTTGCCACGATAAAAGGGTACATACGAACTACAAAGAAGACAAAACTACTCTGGTTATTCTCCATTTTGGCTTTTATCCTTTCTGCGATCATTGATAATCTTACTGCTACTATAGTTCTTGTAACGATTCTTCAAAAAGTGATCAAAGATCGCGAAACTCGTCTTTGGTTTGCCGGGATGATCGTAATAAATGCAAATGCGGGCGGCGCATGGTCACCTATTGGTGATGTTACTACGACTATGTTATGGATAGCTGACAAGGTATCGGCATCGCAACTTGTGATCAACGTATTGCTGCCTTCAATTGTTTGTATGATAGTACCAACTATGATCGCACAGCGATTCAAAGCATTCAAAGGCCATATCCATACGGATGCAAAGGATTTGGAGGTATCAAAATCGAGTTATGGGGCAACCATGCTCTATTTAGGTCTGGGAGCGATTGTTTTTGTACCCTTTTTTAAAACTATTACACATTTACCTCCTTATGTGGGGATGATGCTTTCCTTAGCGGTTGTAGCTGCTTTTGCCGAGATCTACAGTAATGCAAAATTTACGATAACTACGGTTAGTGGGGAAAGTGATGAAGCCTCGCATCACAGTCCGGTTCACAAGGCTTTATCATCTATAGAATTGCCCAGTATTCTTTTTTTCCTGGGTATTTTGATGGCTGTAGCAGCCCTGGAATCCCTTGGTTATCTGTTCAACTATGCGGGGGCCTTAAATACAGCCATACCCAATACAGATTATGTTGTAATGTTGCTTGGGGTAGGTTCAGCAATTATTGATAATGTTCCGTTGGTGGCAGCCAGTATGGGGATGTTTTCTGAGACAATGGATGATCCATTGTGGCATTTTATTGCCTATTCTGCAGGAACGGGGGGCAGCATGCTCATTATCGGATCTGCTGCCGGTGTCGTAGCTATGGGAATGGAGAAGATAGATTTCTTCTGGTATATGCGTAAGATATCAGGCCTTGCCTTTGCCGGTTTTATTGCCGGAGCGGTCGTGTTTATCCTCATGCGAGATTTTGTTTTCTAAGGCATACTTTTATCGATAAAACACCGTTATTAAGGCAACTTAATTAGGGAAAGCATATGCTATTATTTCAAGACCTGACCACAGACACTGAATTGGGGGAAATCGCATCGGAAGAAAAAACCTTATCAGTAATCGACCTTATTTTTAATGGAGGCACCGGAGCTATTGTTATTATTTCGGTCCTTTTTGTAATGCTTGCTGTAGCCTTATATATCTATTTTGAAAGGATATTGGCCATCAAAGCGGCATCGAAGATCGATAAGAATTTCATGAACCAGATCAGAGACCATGTTGTAAGCGGTAAATTGGAATCTGCTAAGATCCTTTGCGCCCAGACAGACTCTCCTGTAGCCCGACTTACAGAAAAAGGGATCTCCCGCATCGGGAAACCCCTGGATGATATCAATACGTCAATAGAAAGCGCAGGTACTTTAGAGGTCTATAAACTCGAGAAAAATTTTAATATTCTGGCATCAATAGCCGGAGCTGCGCCAATGATCGGTTTCCTCGGAACCGTGATTGGTATGATTTTGGCATTTCATCAAATGGCCACCAGTAGCGGCCAGGCTGAAATGGGTGCATTAGCATCTGGAATTTATACGGCTATGACCACTACGGTTGCTGGTTTAACTGTAGGTATTATAGCCTACCTGGGTTATAACCACCTGGTGAACCGTGCGGATAAAGTTGTCCATAAAATGGAAGCTAATGCCGTAGAGTTCCTGGATCTATTGAATGAACCTGCTTAGGCACGAATATGAAGTTTAAAGGAAAAAATAAGATCGACCCGAATTTTAGCATGTCGTCAATGACAGACATCGTATTCTTGTTATTGATCTTTTTTATGCTGACGGCTAATGCGCCAAATGCACTGGATCTGTTACTTCCGAAAGCCAAAGGAAAATCTACGAACCAGCAAAATGTTTCAGTGACCATTAACAGGAACCTGGAATACTTTGTGAACAATGAACAGATCAACGGAGAATACATTGAAATTGAATTAAAAAAAGCACTGAAAGATCAGGATAAACCCACCATTATCCTGCGGGCGGAGGAAAGCGTTGCGATACGTGAAGCGGTCAACGTAATGGACATTGCCAACAGGAATAATTATAAGGTAATTCTGGCTGTGCGACCTAATTGATGTCGCTACTAGATACGAGACACAAAAAGAAATCTTTTACCCTTACCACGATCTTTCTTAGCATCCTGGTACTGCTGATGTTTTACATCGGCCTAACCTATTTGGAGCCTCCCATAGAGAATGGTATTACCGTAAACTTTGGCACGATGGAGTTTGGTATGGGCGATGTCCAACCCAAGGAAAAGATCCGTTCCGAACGTTCTGAGAAAAAAGAAATAGTGGAGGAAGCAGTTCCGGAAGAAGTTGCAGCTGCTGAACCGGAGGAAGTAGCTACAGAAGATACTACAACAGAAACAACAGAAAAACTTATCACCCGGGAAGATCCGGAAACCATTCGTATCAGACAGCAGGCCGAGGCCAAGAAACGTGCTGAAGAAGCCGCAAAAAAGGCCCAGGCAGAAGCTGAACGAAAAGAACGTGAGCGTCAAGAAGTTGAAGAAAGACAAAGGCGGGAAGAGGAAGCCAAAAAGAAAAAACTGGACGCCATCATGGGTGGTATCAATAATTCTGACGGAGATGCCAGCGGCAGCGAAGGAGATGATAACATGCCCGGCGATAAAGGCGATGAAAGAGGGGATCCGTACGCGTCTACATATTACGGGGCACCGGGTTCCGGAAGTGGCACAGGAGGTTATGGCCTAAGCGGCAGATCTTTGGTAAGCAGGGGTAAGGTAGAACAGGAGTGTAATGAAGAGGGAAGGGTAGTAGTTCGTATTACGGTAGACCGAAATGGAAAAGTAATACAGGCAACACCAGGCGTAAAAGGCACCACAAATAACGATCCTTGTCTATTGGAACCTGCACGCAAAACAGCATTTCTTCATCGCTGGAACCTGGATAGTAAAGCCCCTAATCAGCAAATTGGTTTTGTAGTTGTGAACTTTAAACTGGGGCAATAATTCATGACGTACCAGGCAACGTTGGACTGGATGTTCCAACGACTCCCTATGTATCAGCAGCGAGGCGCTTCGGCCTATTCCGGGAAGCTGGATCATATTCTAGAATTGTCCCATTATCTCGGAAATCCCCATACTAAGTTTAAAAGCATTCATGTTGCCGGCACAAACGGCAAGGGCTCCAGCAGTCATATGCTGGCCTCAATTCTGCAAGAAGCCGGATATCGTGTTGGATTGTATACCTCTCCTCATTTAAAAGACTTTAGAGAACGCATTAAAATTAACGGGGAGGAAGTCAGCAAGACCTTTGTAAAGGAATTTGTAAAACAGCACAAAGCCTTTCTTGAATGCGGTAGCTATTCATTTTTTGAACTCTCTGTTGCCATGGCTTTCCAGTTTTTTCATCAAAGGGAAGTGGAGATTGCCATAATTGAGGTGGGTCTGGGTGGCCGACTTGATTCTACGAACATAATCAGGCCGGAAGTAAGTTTGATCACCAACATTGGTATGGATCATATGGAATTGCTCGGTGATAGTTTAGAAAAGATCACAAGGGAAAAAGCAGGGATCATAAAACCTGGTATACCAGTGGTTATAAGTGAATATCAGGAAGAGACTGATACCATTTTTAAAGAAGTGGCAAAAGAGCAAGGCTCAGACATCTACTTTGCCGAAAATGAAATAAAAGCAACTTATGCTACCGACCTGAAAGGAGCTTATCAAAATCATAATATAAAAGGGGTAGTTGCCTGCCTGAAGGTATTAAAGGGATTTCCTGTTACAGAAGACCATATTCAGGCCGGATTGAAGAAAGTTGT
>JAOTYW010000079.1 GCA_029861705.1 Flavobacteriaceae bacterium | reverse complement strand
CATGGTACACGGACACCCCCTTCGATTAGTCGCTGGCGGATGGCCGGCCTCAGTATCCGGGAAATGGGTGAATCGTATCAGTGTGCGAAACAAGGTGCACGACGGGCCTAAAATGGGAGGCACGTCTTATCGGGTTCCTTGCAAACCCGTTGCTCCCGGTGAAAAGGTCAAGGATGAAGATATGTGTATTATTGAATCAATGCCCGTTAAATCCCTCATCACCTATCCAAAGTCAGGGGCTATGATATCCCTAAGCAAATCCCTCGATATTAGAGGACATGCCTGGGCCGGTGAATTAAATGTGCGCGCGGTCTCCTACTCCATAGATTTTGGATCTTCCTGGCAGGAATGCCAGCTGGATCCGGCACCAAACCGACTCGCATGGCAGCGATTCAGAGCGAATATCAAATTTCCTGAAAAGGGATACTATGAAGTATGGGCCAGAGCTACGGACAGCAATGGGGAAAGTCAGCCTATGGTCTTACCCGGCTGGAATCCTAAAGGTTACCTCAATAATGCCTGTCATCGTATCGCAGTAAAAGTCGGATAAAGATGTCGGATCAGGAGCAATTTAAGGAACAGTTGCGGCAAGTATCACGACTTGTAAATGGCATTATGCTCATCTTCTTTCTAATGGGTGCAGTTGTACTTTATGTCATGATAGATCCACAGCTTTCGCTCTTTAAAAAAGAAGCCCCTGACACCTATGTGACAGTAGAACCTGAAGAAGACGATTTTGACAAGATAGAAAATGGCATTCACCTCAGAACCGGATTAAAGGATGCCGAGGGATTGATGACAGTAGTCAATAATTGTACGAATTGTCATTCTGCTTTATTAGTTACTCAAAACAGAATGAATGAGGAACGCTGGAAAACCACTATTAAATGGATGCAGGAAACTCAAAATCTTTGGGATCTTGGTAAGAACGAGGACATTATTATAAAGTATCTGGTAACCAATTACCCGTCCCAGAAGAAAGGACGCAGAGCAAATTTACAATTTATCGATTGGTATGAGCTTGAATAAAAAAATAGCTGTTTTGCTTTTATTAGCGCTCTTTATTGGTTGCAAAGAGAGCGAAAAAATCACGTCTGAAGATATGGATACATGGCGTAGCACTCCTATAATTGATGCCAAAACTTTATCGGAAATCATAGCTCATCCAAACATCAAGATCGCAGATGTCAGACCCAAAGAAGACTACCAAGAAGGCCATATTCCGGGATCGATTTCATTTACCCGCAATGAAATTTCAGATGCTGATAACCAGATTCCCGGCATGCGCGCCTCAGCAGCTCAACTTGCCAGGGTTTTAGGAAAGAAGGGCGTTAAGGAAAATGATACCCTTATTGTATATGATGATCGCGGCAACCCGGAAGCAGCGCGTCTCTGGTGCATATTGTACGCCAATGGTTTTACAAATACAAAATTATTAAACGGCGGTTATGGTGCCTGGACAGGGAGAGAGCTACCTACTGAATCAGGTGCTACTCAGTATGAGGCTGTTTCATTTGAATTCAAAGATAACACCACACAGGACCTTTGGATCGAAACTGAGGAATTGCACTCCTGGCTCAAAGACCCAGATAAGAATATTACCCTAATAGATACGCGCACACTCGATGAATACAGCGGAAAGCGGCAGAAGACAAATGCGTTCAGAGCAGGACACATCCCAGGAGCGCAGAGAGTGGATTGGGCAGATGCCATAGATTTTCATGGGGATCATTCCTTGAAATCTGAAGAAAAATTAAAAGAGCTTTATGGAAAAATAACACGGGATCAATCGGATACTATAGTTGTCTACTGTCACTCAGGCGTGAGATCTTCTTTCAGCACTTTTGTGCTTACACAGCTTCTTGGTTATAAAAATGTACGAAACTACGATGGTTCGTGGACAGCCTGGAGCAGAGTACCAGAATTACCCATCGAACAAGATAGTATTACTCAAATTTTAAAATAAAAAAGATGAACGAATATTTAAATGCCTTTGCAAATGCCTTTCTTTCCAGTGTCAACTGGACGTGGAAATCTATCCTTTTTGAAGTGCCATGGTACACCAATTATTTTTGGGGATTAACAGCAATTTCACTGATAGTCTGGTTATTAGAAATAGTATTTCCCTGGAGAAAAGAACAATCTATTTTCAGGAAGGATTTTTGGTTGGACGGATTCTATATGTATTTTAATTTTTTTATGTTCTCCATTGCCATAAGTGGGTTTTACAAATTTCTGGAAGTCGGATTTAAAGATCTGGGCATCAACGCCTCCAGCCTGACACTCCTTGATCTTTCAACCCTACCGGCATGGGCACAGCTCCTGATTTTCTTTATAGTATTGGATTTTGTGCAATGGTTTACGCATATTCTCCTGCACAAATACAAGGTTCTTTGGAACTTTCACAAGGTGCACCACTCAGTAAAAGAAATGGGTTTCGCAGCGCATTTACGCTACCACTGGATGGAAAACATATTCTATAAACCGCTTAAAACATTAGGAGTTATGGTACTTGGAGGTTTTGAACCCGAGCAGGCATTTATTGTCCATTTCCTTGCCATATCCATCGGCCATTTAAATCACTCGAACGTCAAACTTACTTATGGACCGCTTAAGTATGTCTTTAATAATCCGGTGATGCACCTCTACCACCACGCCTATGTACTTCCAGAAGGCAGCTATGGTGTTAATTTTGGTATTAGTCTGAGCCTATGGGATTATATTTTTAAGACTAATTATATCCCGGAAGATAGTGGAACAATTCCGCTTGGTTTTCCCGGCGATGAAAATGTCCCCAAAGATTTTATTCATCAGAATTTATATGGCTTCAGGAAGGAAGATTGATTCCTTATGGTCAGGTATCTGAGAGGATAAAATCTACAGCCGCCTTGGCATGTAGTTGGGTAGTTTCTATCAAGGGGATCTCAGCATCTTCCTGTGATAATAATAAGGGCAATTCTGTGCAACCCAGAATAACGCCCTCAGCGCCCATTTTCTGAAGCTCAATGATCTGATCTTTGTAAAAGGATTTAGCCTCAGGGCTAAAAACACCCTGGGTTAGTTCTTTAGACACAAAATAGTGGGAGCGATCAATGCTAAAATTTTCAGGGATCAGGGTTGTGATCTGAAACTTGTCACGCAAATAAGTGGGAATGAAATCTCCGGTCATAGTGGGTCTGTTTCCCAGCAATCCCAATTTGTTTATCCCAAATTCACGGGCTTTGTTGCCAATTGCCTCAGCAATATGCAGTATTGGGATCTCTATTTGAGGTTGCACATGATCATATACCATATGCGGCGTATTTGCACAAATGATTACAGCTTCGGCTCCCGCCTGCTGAAGTTTCCTTGATATCTCAAGATATGCGTGATTGATCTTCTCTTTATTTTGCTCTCGCATTAAAGCGATATTAATACTGTGTAAAATTAGAGGAGGATTTTCCTGGGTGCCTATCTTTTCGCCCACACCCAGATTGATCAATCTATAATATTCAATCGTGGAATGCCATGATGTGCCACCTATCATACCCAGAGTTCTCATAGGCTACTATAATTGAAATTTTTATATAAATTCCGTAAGCTTTTGCTTTAATTGGGCAGCAGGAACAACCCCGGAAGTCCGCCATTGAACCTGGCCCTTTTTAAAGACGATCAATGTCGGAATTCCCCGCACCTGGAATTGGGCAGCGACTTTCGGGTTTTTGTCTACATCTATTTTCAGAATCGTCACCTGGTCACCAAGATCCTCTTTTACTTCCTTGAGAATTGGTGGCATCATCTTGCACGGTGCACACCAGTCTGCGTAAAAATCGACTAATACAGGTTTTTCGTCAGCAATGAGCTGCTCAAATGTCTTCATTGCAGTTCAATTTTGAGTTTGCCATTTCCAGGCACCCATCTAAAAGGAAGCTATCGGGATTTCTCAAGTTCAGTTCCATAGTAAAAATCAGGCAACGTGTCTAGCCTTATTGTTCGTCGGATCCATGCATCTCCTCATGGTGATTCTGATACCATTCGGGCTGCTCCACTTCATTGTCATACAGGTATTCTGCAATACCAATGATGACACTATCCGGATACACCTGGTGGCTCATCAGTCCATATTTACCGATGGCATCTGGCATTTTTGTATTTTCAGCTTTCGGTCCACTCATCCATGCCAGCAAATCGGCCGTAAAGGCTTCTTTGGTGGTTTCCTCCATTATATAATAGTTTTTAACCGCGATCATTGGCGGTGCCAGGTTGTTGTCAATTGACATTTTTGGATCATGACACTGATAGCAATAAGTAGCCATTAATTTTTCTCCCCTGACGGCAAGGTCCTCTGACTTAACCTCAGTTTGCATAGGCGTGTCTTCAATTTCTCCTGACTTCTTGTCTTGCTTGCAACTAATAATAAGAGTCAGTGCGGTAAGGATTAGTAATGTTCTCATAATTCTGAATCGTTTAATTATTTCTCGGTTTTTTGCCAATTCAGGATACCCCCCTCCAGGTCATATACCTTTGTAAAACCCCAGCTAATAAGCTTTTTCGCAGCTTTAAGACTTCGCTGCCCCGATCGGCAATAGAGGTAAACTGGTTTTTCTTTGTCGAATTTTTCAAAAGCTGTACGGAAACTCCCGTGATGAAAAAAATCGATATTAACCGCTTTCGCTAAGTGCCCACCTTTGTACTCCTTGGGCGTGCGTACATCTACTAATTGCACTTCTTCTTTAGCTATCTCTTTTTTGTAGGTTTCCTTATCAAGTACCTCGATTTGATTCGAGGTAGCGGCCTTAGATCTAAACAATGATTTCAAGAATGTCATAGTTCCATTTTGAGATAAAGGGAAACGATTCCTGAAGGTACCGTTTCCCAAAACAACCTTCAATACCTATACTTAATTAATTCAAATCCTTTTTGGCCAGGTAAAAATCCACTTTCTCCAGGGATTCATCTGCCCAGCGTTCTTCCATTTCTGCCAAAGTTTTTGGTGGAGGCACAATCACTTTATCACCCTTTTTCCAATTTAGCGGCAAGGCTACATTGTGTTTATCAGCAATCTGAAGCGCCTGAAGCGCCCTCAAGATCTCATCCATATTTCTTCCAACATTAAGCGGATAGTACATGATCAGTCGGATCTTTTTCTTTGGGTCGATAAAAAAGACTGCGCGTACTGCGGCAGTTTCACTCTCATTAGGTTGAAGCATCCCATACAATTTGGCTACTTTCATGTCTATATCAGCAATGATTGGGAAATTCAAGTAGGTACCTGTATTTTCCTTGACATTGTTTACCCATCCAAGATGCGCATGTACACTGTCTATACTTAACCCAATTAGTTTAGTATCTAAACATTCAAAATTTCCCTGCTCTTCTGCAAAGCCGCACATTTCAGTTGTACACACTGGAGTAAAATCCGCTGGGTGAGAAAATAACAGCACCCATTTGTCCTTTGCAAATTCAGAAAATTGAATAGGTCCTTTCGTGGTCATTGCCTTAAAATCAGGAGCGGTATCTCCTATCCGAGGCATTCTATATGTTGTTTCAAGTGTTTCCATTTTATTTATTATAACATTGTTGTTGGTTCTACGTACTCCGTCAGTTCAAGCGAGGTTTCCTTCAAGCCGTCGAATCCTTCTTCAATATCTGCGAAGTGCTCCCATCCCCTTTGTTTAAGCATACTGGCAGCTATCATGCTCCTGTAGCCACCTGCACAGTGTATATAGAAGAATTGATCTTTGGGAAATTGTGCCAGATGTTGATTGATCTCATTCAAAGGCACATTAATAGCATTCTTTAGGTGTTGGGAATCAAATTCACTTTTCTTGCGAACATCTATTACCAAAGGTTTCTTTTCCTTGTTAATCGCTACAAATTCCTTGAGGTTTACACGAGCTACTTTATCAACTTCTTTATTTGCTTTTTCCCAGCTTCCAAAACCATTCTCAAGAACTCCAATAGTATTATCATAGCCTACCCTGGAGAGCCTGGTAATGGCTTCTTCTTCCTGGCCAGGATAAGTGATCAATAGAATCGGTTGTTTTACGCTGGGGATCATTTCTCCAACCCATTGGGCAAAACTGCCATCCAAACCAATATTGATACTATTGGGAATAAACCCTTTAGCAAAGTCTTTAGCATCCCGTGTATCCAACATTAATGCTTCTGTTTCATTCGCAGCAACTTCAAAAGCCTCGGCAGTAAGGGGCTTCTCACCACGTTCCATTACTGTATCAAGGCTTTCATATCCTTGAATATTCATCAAGACATTCTGTGGGAAGTAGCCCGGAGGTGCTGTCAAGCCTGTGAGTAATTCTTTTATAAATTCCTCCTTAGTCATATCGGCTCTAAGGGCATAATTCACTTTTTTCTGATGGCCCAGCGTATCCTGGGTCTCATCGCTCATTTTTTTACCACAAGCGGAGCCTGCACCATGATTCGGGTAAACGATCAGTTCGTCAGGCAAGGTCATTATTCTATTTCGTAATGAATCATAAAGATGGCCTGCAAGTTTTTCTTCTGTAAGATCTGAAATGACATGCTGTGCAAGATCTGGCCTTCCTACATCCCCTATAAATAAGGTATCTCCTGTAATAATACCATGCTTCTTGCCGGTCTGATCAATAAGCAAGTAAGTAGTACTCTCCATGGTATGTCCGGGGGTATGAATGACTTGTACTTTATAATCCCCTATCTCAAAAACCTGGTTATCCTCAGCTACCAAAGCATCATAGCCCGGCTTGGCAGTTGGACCAAAAACTATAGTGGCTCCTGTTTTCTTTTGAAGGTCGAGATGCCCACTAACGAAATCGGCATGAAAATGCGTTTCAAAGACATATTTTATTTTAGCATTGTCCTTTTTAGCTCGGTCAATGTAGGGTTCAACTTCCCTTAACGGGTCAAAAATAGCAGCCTCTCCATTACTCTCCAGATAATAGGCGGCGTGCGCTAAACATCCTGTGTAAATTTGTTCTATTTTCATGCTCTATGCTTTTTTTTAGAATTTCCCATAAAGGTAGTATCCGTGAAGTATTCGTACAGTAACAATTGTTACCAATAACTTTGGAATGGGTTTAGGATAATGCTAATTCCTGGATCAGGATAATAACGGACATTAGCAGTACAAACCATCCAAATCCCTTTTTTAACTGAGTTCCGGAAATATAACGGGTAGCCCAAATCCCAAGGAAGATTCCCAATATCGAAATAGCCGTAAAAGAGAGCAAGAAAGGCCAGTCGATCGACAAATTCTGGACATCCCCTACAAAACCGATCAGGGATTTTATGGCAATGATCAGAAGTGAAGTTGCAACCGCTTTTTTCATGGGTAGTCCTGCCAGTAAGACAAGGGCAGGGATGATGAGGAATCCACCTCCGGCACCAACAATTCCTGTGGCCAGCCCTACGGCTATTCCCTCTAATATGATCAAGGGATAATTAAAGGATTTATTCTGAGCAATTTCTTCTGCACCAGGGTCCCTGCTTTTTATCATGGAATAGGATGCGGCCAGCATAAGAATGGCAAAAAATACCATCACAGCTACATCCCTGGTGATCATTACACCCCCAACTGTAAATAAATTTTCAGGAATAGCCGGAATAATAAATCTGCGGGTGATGTAAACTGAAATTAAAGCTGGGGTCGCAAATACAATGGCTGTTCTAAAATCTACCAGGCCTTTACGAATGTTCTTTAAAGCTCCAATCAAGGCAGTAACGCCAACAATAAATAGGGAATATGCTGTGGAGATAATTGGATTAAGACCAAGTAAGTAGACCAGGACAGGAACGGTAAGGATAGATCCTCCGCCGCCCACTAAGCCCAGGACAACGCCTATGGCCAGTGCTCCTATGTATCCAATTATTTCAGAAAATTCCAAGAAGGCAGGTATTTATACCAGCAAAGGTACAATACTTGATCCCTGATAGACGTAACCCGTGTTACACTAATTGAAAATCAAACAATCTCCGGTTAACAGTTCTTAGAATTTTGAGGTATGAGATTCAATCGACTATTATAGCTTCTTCTAAAAGTATGGGGTAGACATAGCCTGCACCCAAATCTTTATCTAAGCGAACGATAGCTTGAAGGGTAAGGGAATCTCCTACACGAACAGTATTTTTAGAGGTAGCCACAATTCCTTTTGTTTTGGAAGGATCTGCTTTTAAATGGATCCAGTTCCGCTCCATAATTCCGACGTTGATCTTTGTACAAATGCCACTCACTATCACGCTTTTATCTTTATAGCGCTCCGGAAATGCCAGGATCTCATCCAGTGTAACTTTTGTGGTTTGGGTATTAGATTCTGCTTTATCAGAGATCTTATTTGTTTCAGCATTTGTATTGCCAGCATGCGGATTGAATCCAATTCTTTTTAATTCATTTTTTCTGGATTCCGGTAATAATTGGGAAACCATATATATAGAATCGAATTCCCGATCGAGTTCTTCATTTGTAAAATTTCGTTTTACTACGGCCTCATTGAAGTAATAACGATTCCCTGGCTTCACGGAACCCAAGCCTGTCACAAGCCAATAAGAATCACGCCCTTCTTCTACTTTCAGGAATAAGTTATTGCTTGTTGGTATGATCTCACGAATGATGACCTCATGTTCGGCCCAGCGGATATCTTCAATAGATTCAACTACAGGCGTCCGAACTTCTAGCGAATAGGGTTCCTGGGTATCAGGTCCACGTTTACAGGAGGCTATAAGTATAATAAGGCTTACCAGTACAACTTGATTAACGCCAGCCGAGAAAAATTGAAGATGATTTACAAGTTTAAAGGATGAATCGATGATCATTCTTTTAAGGTACGCATGTAATTCACAATCAACCAACGATCCTCATCATCAGGGATTTTCTTTGTGAATTCCGGCATATCATCACGACCAAAGGTGCTTTTATAAAACAACGCTCCATCGGACTGAGCCTGGAATTCAGGTGAAGAGAAATCACCCAAATCACCGGTCTGGTCAGCCGCTTTTGGACCATCCCCATACCCTTCTTTTCCATGGCAAGACTTACAATGTGTGGAATAAAGGGATTTTCCGATTGCCTTATTTTCCTTATCAGTCATATCCGTAGGATTTTTCATATCCTGATATTCCTTCGGGACCACCCATGGGTCTTGATATGAGTGATTAAAGGCATACAATGAAAGGACAAGAACGCCTAAACTTAATAGGATTAGTTTACTTTTCATGACTCTTTATTATTAATTTTTGAGATTTTATACAAGTTTACAATTAAAAACACAATCGTGCCCCATACTGCTATAATCAGCAGATTAGGAACAGTTAGCCAAAATATCGGTGTCTTGCTTGGTGGAGACCACATGGTTCTTTGATCAAATGTAGACGTATCAACGATGGGTACACCTATGGGGGCTTCGACACGGGAATGGACCGTTCCAAAATCGTCATCATCCATAAGCCGAGCTTCCAACATGAGATTACCGTGCAGGCCGGGGATATCATTCTCTATAGGAACCAGAACGCTCCCGGAATCGTCGGTTAGATGAAAATCCCCTCCGATCTTAAGCAATCCGAAAAGTCGCTGAACACCTACTTCCAAAGGCCTCCCCGCAACGGATTCTCCAGAATGCAGGTCCGTAAGTGTCGCTTTTAGTTGCGAGATCCCGGCCTCCTCTACTAAATAGGCATCCAATTGGCTTCTTTTAAACGAAATATCCCGTTCAACCGGTTGGTAGCTGACATGCTCTTGATGTATCACCCTATAGGTAAAGCTACCCAGAGAATCCCTGAATTGCGTATTGAGATCCGGCAAATCGAACATGGCTTTCCCCATATTATCCGTGGTTTTGGAGCCAACAGCAACCAAGCTATCATTGAGATGGACATTGAAAATATCGAAAGTTAGACCCGAAGCCGGTTCGAAACCTTCCTCTCCACGAAAGCGTGCTTGCAGGGCCACATTTGATTTATTGGGCATTTCAGTTATAAAACTGAGTGAGACCCGAACCCTGTGCTTTTCCTGGGCAAACAAATCCCCAGCTGTTAATAGGAATAAAACAGATGCCCATATAGCGGAGACAATGGAATTTTGATAGGGTTTCATTCGGTTTCTGCTTTTTTTTCTGGTTTTAAGTTTATATGCTCTTCCAGACCTTCTTGCATCAATGCATTTCGTATTGGTATAACAGGCAAATATCGTACCAGAAGGGTAATGATGAGCAAGGTCATGGCCAATGTTCCTGAGGTAATAATCCATTCAAGAAGGGTTGGGTAATAATGGTGCCAGGTTTCCGGTACGCCTTCCATAGGCAAGAATGGATGGAGCAAGGTCGGGGCAACGATCAAATAGCGCTTCCACCAGGCCCCTAAAACGACAACAATACTAATTATGAATAAAGGAAGTGGTTTTCTGAATTTCGGAAATGCAAGCAGGAAAATGGGTGCTATAAGACCTCCAAGGGTAACCAGCCAGAACAGGAAACTATATTCTCCTATAAACAGGGAATCGAGGTGTTCTGCCTCATCGACCGTATTCTTAAAAGCCGGAACCAGGTACTCATTTATATTGAAATAAAGATAAACCATACAGAGTAATACCAGGAGCCGGGCCATCCGATCAAAATGGAAATTGGTAATATATCGTTCCAGGTCATATACCCTACGAATTACATACATGACTGAGATCACTGAAGCGGCCCCTGCGACAAAAGCCCCAGCAATGAAATAAGGTCCGAAGTTGGTACTGTCCCATCCAGGTCGATAGGTGGTAGCAAAAAGCCAGGCCGTGACCGTGTGGATCGCAAAAGCAACAGGAATGATCATGATACTCAGTATCCAAATAGAGCGCCTGTGGAGTTTGCGTTGTTCGGGTAATTTTTTCCAATTGAGCGACAGTTTTCCATAGCGCTTGCTCAGTTTAGGGCGATCTTTATAATACTCTTTGAGTATGGCAAAATCAGGCAACAAGGGATAGTATAGCAATAACACGCTCATAACCAGATAGGTAGTGATCACGACGACGTCCCAAAT
>JAOTYW010000271.1 GCA_029861705.1 Flavobacteriaceae bacterium | reverse complement strand
ATCCGGGTGCTTTTGCCTCCGGTCAATAATAATCCATATATGAGTTTCTGATCTTTCATCCTGCTATAATCTTCATTATCCGCCTATAGCTGTCATTGAGCGATCAAATGCCAACTGATCTTGCTGCTGTGCATCAAATCCGGTCTTTGCTCTTTTGCCCAGAACATCTTTAATCATGGCGCGGGCTACCTTATCTGAATCATGCTCACTCAGCAATTGTTTAATATTCGCTTTGGGTTTCCCGTATAAACATGAGATCACATCCCCTGTTGCCGTAATCCTGATCCTGTTGCAACTCCCGCAGAATGTCCTGCTGAAAGAAGGTATAAGTCCGAATGTACCTTTGTGACCCGGGATCTGATAATTAATTGAGGTGGATGTAGCCGGACCTTCCAGTTTTATAAAATCAGGGTATTTCTCCCGGATATGTTCAAGAATATGTTTGTAGTCCCACACCAGCTTATTAAAATTCCGATCTGTGCCATTAAAAGGCATTTCTTCCAGAAATCGTACGCCAATGGGATAGCGTTTTTGTAACTCAATCAAGGCATATATGTCCTCAATATTTTGATCCTCAAGCACGACAAAATTGATCCGACTATTAAATCCTTCAGTGATCAGCCGAACCAGGTTATCATAGACCTTTTGAAAGGTATCCCGCTTTGTGATCTTTTTAAATGTTTCCGGGGTGATCGCATCCAGACTGACATTGATATTCAATATCCCCAGGCGTTTTAAATTGGCAATATGAGGACCGATACCGGTTGCATTGGTCGTAATAGAAATTTCGTCCAGGCCTTTTAAATTGGACAAATGTTCTAAAAGCGACATGATATCTTTTCGCACAAAAGGTTCTCCCCCGGTGATACGGATCTTTGAGATTCCCATATCCACCATTAATGAGCTTATGCGCTTCAATTCTTCCAGGGATAACAAAGTGTCCTTGTTGGCAAAGAGCGCCCCGTGTTCAGGCATGCAATAGGCACACCTTAAGTTGCAGCGATCTGTTACTGCAAGACGTAAGTAGTCAATTGTCCGTCCGTGATTATCTACAAGCATCTAGTTTTTGTTAGCCCCCGCTTACCGGAGGAATTAGGGCAATTTCATCCAAGGGCTCCAGCGAAGTGTCTTCACTCGCGTACGACTTATTAACTGCAATAGCCATAGAGCTTAACTCTCCCAATCTCGGATAGGTCTTATATAAATACGCTTTTAAGGCGGCAACATTTTTGATCCCGTCAACTGTTGAAGCGGGAAGGGATATCGTAGGGCTGCCTACAATATCCCCCGCCATTCCAAAAAGTTTAATCTTCATTTTAACCCAGAATTTCTTTATCAGGCGCCTTAAACTTTTCCGGATATTTAGAGAAAGGCTGATTATATAATCTGTTTCCTGTTGCAGCTTTAAGCGCATTGGCCACCGCACCTCCTGCCGGGGGTAAAGTGGGCTCACCTAAACCGGTTGGCGAATACTCATTTTGCATAAAATGTACATCTACCTGTGGTGCTTCCCGCATTCGGATAAGGCGATACTTGTCAAAGTTAGTCGCCGTGGGCTTGCCATTCTCGAAACCAAAATCGCCATACATTGAATGGCCGATACCATCGATCACTCCTCCTTCTGCCTGATTCTTAGCACCCAGTGGGTTGATCACAATACCACAATCTACAACGCAAGTCACTTTTTTAACAACCGGGCTGCCATCTTCAAAGACTACATCGGCCACTTCAGCAACATGGCTGTTATGGCAATAGTAATTCACAAAGCCTTGATATGTACCCTCGGGCTGAGAACCCCATCCGGATTTCTCAACAGCTGCCTTAATGACCTTCTCCATTCGCTCCGGAGAGTATTGGATCCGTTCATCGTCAGTCCCCTTTACATTTTGTAATAAGTCGAGCCGTAACTGTACGCGGTCTACTTCCATCATCTCGGCCAGTTCATCAAAAAAGCTTTGTTCTGCAAAGGCCAAAAAGTTCGTATAAGGGGCTCGCCAGGCACCTGTCGTAATATTACTGTCGTACTTCGCCGCATCTACCTGGTAATTCTCTATCGCCCCTGCAGGGAAAAAGTTAGGGATCAAGTCATACATGTTTGAGTTGATCGAAGCTTCTTTTAAATGATAGGCAATTACTTTTCCGTCTTTAACACCGGCTTTGATCCGGTATTTGATGGCAGGCCTGTAAATCCCATCAGCCATATCGTCATCTCGGCTAAAGACAACCTGTACCGGTTTTTTTGCCAGATTGGAAACCTCAGCAGCTTCAAGGGCAAAATCCCCGTAAAGCCGTCTGCCGAAACCACCTCCTTGTCGCGTCATTTCCAAATGAATATCAGTGACGTCTCGTTCCAGCAATTCTGAAATACGATTAGCTGTCCATTCCGGTGTCTGGATCGGACCTACCAGGTGGATCTTTTCATCAGTGACGTTCGCATAGAAATTCATCGGCTCTAAACAATTGTGAGGCAGGAAGGGCGACTCATAAGTACGCTCCAGGGTTTTATCGCATTGCGCCAGCGCTTTCTTTACATCCCCATCTGCACGCAAAGTTCTGAATTCGTTGCCATCGAGTAAGCCCATCAGGATCTTGTCGTGTTCCTCCGTACTTTCTGCAGGCGTTTCTGTTTCCCATACAGGTCTGAGCAAGGCTTTACCCTTCATAGCGGTCCAGGTATCATTAGCCAAAACGGCTACCTTATTACCAAATTGAACTACATCCTGTACACCATCTATGGCACGGGCGCCTGCATCATCAACCGATACCAGTTTTTGTCCAAAAGCAGGCGGCCGCATTACCGAAGCATAAAGCATACCTTCGGCTTTATAATCCAGGCCGAACAAGGGTTTTCCTGTTATGATCTCATCGATATCTACATTGCTGCGATCTGTACCGATGATCTTATAATCTTTTACATCTTTTAATGTCACGTCT
>JAOTYW010000078.1 GCA_029861705.1 Flavobacteriaceae bacterium | reverse complement strand
GAGGGCGTAGTATTTATATAGCCTGTTAAAAATATCGAGTTTATTATATAATACTTCGGTCTCTACTTTTTTGTCTGATGGAAGCACTTCACTCCCATGATTGATCTGATTCTGGTGAAAAGCTTCTAGAAGCTTGTCGGCCTCCCCAAAATCTCCCGATTCCACCCCTTTTTGCACAGACATCAGGTAATAAGGCACAGCATTCTTAATAAAATTGCCGTATAAGGTATCCGCAACTGTGAATTTTCCTGATCGGTACTCAACTGCCGAAATCCATTTGTTATTATCATCATTTAGCAATGGGAAGATCTTAATGATCTCGCCACTCAATGCACGATTAAGTAGGCCCAGGCGCAGATCTACATCTTTAAAATCCTGCTGGAATTTATTAGGGGTATTGGTAGCATAGGCTTCCTGTACAAAGGGACCTAGTTTGTACTTTCCAGAGGCGTCAAAGAAATCTGTAGCTTTTACATAAACCTGTCCTTTGGGGACACCAATGATGTTTCGAAGACTGTCATTTTGTTTTTTCTTATCCAGGGCAATGAACTCCACATTATACCAGAGGGCAGGATTTAACATCATAGATACCATCACCTGATCTGCATCGAGGTCGTTGTATGATGTTTTAAAGCGCAGTTTCCTAAGGATTTCTGAAGCAAAAGTGTTCATCGGCTTCATCCGGCCTCCATCATCCTGTATTACCAACTTACCAAAGAGGGCTGCATGTTCTTTTGAGACCGCATTGGCCTGCAGCAGAGAATCAACCTGCAGCTGTGTAGGCCCTGCATGTTGATGGCTATTGGATATTGAATCCTGAGACCACAGTTGCGATGCGCTTATAAACAAAGCTGCAACGACCAGGCTGGCTTTCTTATGCCTCAGCTTATCCAGGCTTTTGACCAACTCCCTGAACCGTGTTTTCCCAAAGAACATCAGCGCCATTAATCCCAGATAAAGCATGAAATAACCGGCGTAGGTAATTCGGGTTCCCCAGGCATCGTGATTAACGGAAAGAACTGTCCCTTTTTCATCTGGGTCAAAACTGGCCTGAAAGAATCGATAGCCTCTATGATCCAGAATATGATTCATATAAATATCATAATCAAATGGGCGCTCATCCTTTACAGTAATCTTACTCATAAATGACGCATAGCCCTTTTCTGTACCCGGATATTTCTCAGCAATGAAATCGCGTAACTGAATCTGAAAAGGCAAGGTATATATCTTAGAGCCATAGGCTGCGGAAAAGTTGAGTCCTCCAACCTCAAATGGACTATTGAATTGAGCACTTCCTTTCCCGCCAAGTATCGCTTTTTCTACCGTTTCCCCTCCGGAAGAAACATGAATTATAATAGCGTCTTGTGTTGCTTCAGTAATCTCATTTTCAGGCACTTGAATTACACCAGTTCGACCCATTATCAAAGGTTCAGGAATAACTAATTGCATTTCTCCAATAGTATATAAGGACCGTAAGTGCAACTCCTGGATGGAATCCTTTAAAACTATTCCGGAGAACTGATCTGCCATTCGTAGAAATGTGCCTTCAAATGGTGTTTGAAGTGTATACTTACCCTCTTCCTCAACAATATTAATGGCGCCATCTGTAGGATTATTTAGCGCAAAAAGCATATTGTGAATATTGGCTACCTTTCCTTCTTCCAGATAATGTTCATGACGATTTCCATCACCTGCCTCTACTATCTTTAATAGTTTCATTCCCGATTCTTCCGGAATAATCCCCTCTTGTGCCCCGCGCATAAAACCGACATAGTCGACCTCAAAAGGCTGCCCATCAAAATCAAATTTCCAGGGCAAACTTGATTTTAGCCCTTCAGGAGTTGCAATTATCTCATCTTGAAAAGGTCGCCTTTTTAACTCCCCGTCAATCTCTCCGTCCACATTAAGTGTGAAGTAGGTTTTCTCGGAAAAAAAAATATTTTCAGTGGCCCCTTCCCTGATGGGCATCATCCCTTCAAAGCTTATATATCGGGTAACAAAGGCTCCAACCAGGATCAGGATCCAGGACAAATGAAGCGTAAGGATCGGCCATTTTTCGCGGCGCCATAGACGGTATTTAGAAATATTTCCAAGGAAGTTGATCACAAAAAAAACCATGATCGCTTCAAACCATGTTGCATTATAGATATAGATCCGAGCGGTTTCTGTGCTATACCAGCTTTCCACAAAAGTTCCAAAGGCCATGGCAACCGCAAAAAGCAAAAAGAGAATTGCCATCAGCCGATTAGAGAACAGGATCTTTTTAATGAGATTTAGCATTGGATGACTTCAGCTGGTATATAGCCCGCTAAAATACAAGCTTTTTGGGATTTAAACCCGACTATTAGATTTGTTTTCCCTGTACATTACTGTTAATTGTTTGCAAAGTGCAGGGCAAAAAAAAGTGTACTTTTGGGCATGCTATCAGTTATTCTTATTGGTACCGGCAATGTTTCCGCCAAACTTCAGCAGGCCTTTAGCCTTTCTGAAGAAGTTCAGTTACTTGGAGTATTTGGAAAGGAAGAGCGCATAGATGAGATCCTCCCATCCGGGCTAAAAGTTCGTGCAATAAGCGAAGTGGATGAAAAAGCAGATATCATTGTGATCGCTGTAGCAGACGATGCTATCACATCTGTTCAAAAAGAACTTGGTGCCTCGAATGCCCTGGTAGTACATACAGCTGGAAGTATCCCCATGGAGGTGCTAGCCCCAATTAAAAGGAAGGGGGTCTTTTACCCTTTGCAGACATTGAGCGCTGATCGGGAAGTTGATTTTAATTCGCTTCCCTTTTGTCTCGAATGCTCGCAGCATGAAGATCGTGAATTGCTGCAACAACTGGCAGAATCAATATCAGATTCCGTCCGCTGGATCAATTCCATAGAACGTGAACGCTTGCACCTGGCTGCAGTATTTACAAATAACTTTGTGAATCACATGATTTGTCAGGCTGAAAAAATTTGTGAAGAATATGATCTTCCTAAAGAAATGTTACACCCTCTTTTAGATGAAACTGTCGCCAAAGCTAAAATCCTGGGTGCTTTTGAAGCGCAAACAGGACCGGCTGTTCGCGGAGACCTGTCAGTGATAGAAAAACATCTAAAACTTTTGCCGGAAACAGCCAGACAAGAACTATATAAAACCATTACTGTATCTATACAAAATGAATATGAAAGCCAATTATAAAACCCTACTTCCCGCTGTACAAGCTTTTGTCTTTGACGTTGATGGCGTTTTTACGGATGGTACCGTTCAAATCACTACTTCCGGGGAATTGCTTCGCAGCATGAGTATTAAGGATGGCTATGCTGTTAAGCAAGCAGTAGACGCCGGATATAAAATTTGCGTGATCACCGGGGGTACTAATCCAGGCGTTGAAAAGCGCCTTGCCGGATTGGGCGTTACAGATATTCATTTAGGTGTTCATGACAAAATCAAAGTACTGGAAGCCTTTATGATCAAGAATGATTTAAGTGCAGCATCTGTTGCCTATATGGGCGACGACCTTCCGGATATCGAAGCGATGCAAATAGCCGGGATCGCAACCTGCCCGAATAATGCCGTAGCTGAGATAAAAGCGATCAGTGATTATGTTTCCCATAGAAATGGCGGTGATGGTTGCGTCAGGGATATCATAGAACAGGTTATGCGCGTGCAGGATAAATGGATGAAAGGAATATTGTAATATGATACCTGGACTTGAAGCATATTCCTTAGTATTGGCTTCCTCTTCTCCCAGACGTCAGGAATTATTGACCGCTTTAAAAATTCCTTTTGAGGTTCGTGTAATTCCGATAAAAGAAGAATTTCCTAAGGGACTGATAAAACAGGAGATCACTGATCATCTGGCTGTGCTTAAAGCAACACCTTTTAAGAGTACAATTTTACCACAGGAGATCATTATTACGGCAGATACCATTGTTTGGTTTGAAGATCAGGTACTCGGCAAACCAAAAGATAAAAATGATGCCATCATCACTCTTAGGAATCTTTCAGATAAATGGCATGAAGTATACACTTCCATCTGCTTTACAACGCCTACAGAACAGCATGTAGTTC
Source organism: Flavobacteriaceae bacterium (assembly GCA_029861705.1). Taxonomy (GTDB): domain Bacteria; phylum Bacteroidota; class Bacteroidia; order Flavobacteriales; family Flavobacteriaceae; genus HDS-28. The sequence goes on along the minus strand of JAOTYW010000078.1, from coordinate 6,981 downwards.
ATGCCAAAACCGAAGTTAAAATGGCCTTCTTATCCCCGGATGAGATCCGGTTTTATGTCGAACATGGAAATCCCCTGGATAAAGCAGGGGCCTATGGGATCCAGGAGTGGATCGGACTGGCCGGAATTGAAGAGCTAAGGGGCTCTTATACCAATGTGGTCGGACTCCCAACACAAATTTTATATAAAACCTTAAGGGCAATGGTATGATCGCAGAATAGCGGTATTTTTGCCGAAAATTGGATCTATAGATGAATACTTTTATTACAACCAACCAAGAGGCACTCATTGCCTCCATTGTCGTATTTGTTATTTACTTGCTGGTACGCTTTATATTTATGAAAACCATTCGCAGAGTGGCTAAAGTCGGGAATTTTGATGAAATGCGAACGCGCTTAGTAGGTAAGTACATCAGCTTTGGATTAACTGGTATCCTTTTTATTCTTTTGTTCTTTATTTGGGGGATCAAATTCCAGGATATAGGCATCTTACTATCTTCCGTTTTCGCTGTTATTGGTGTCGCCGTATTTGCACAATGGTCTATATTAAGCAATATAACAGCTGGTGTTATCCTGTTTTTTTCTTTCCCCTTCAAGATAGGGGACCATATTAGGATATTCGATAAGGAATTTGACTTGGAAGGTGATTTCCTGATTGAAGACATTAAGGCATATCACATACATTTACGGACAGCCTCAGGTGAATTATTAACCTATCCAAACAACTTATTGCTGCAAAGGGCGGTATTGGTCTTACATTCAGACAAGGATCATACGGAAGGCAGCGCGACAGATTGAGGTGTTAAAACCTTCTAAAGAAATTAAGAGCCGGCATCCATTCTTCCTATATTTGGATACCATCCTTAAAATCAATTTTATGCGATACCAATTCACCCTGCTGGTCATCATGTGTTTATTCCTTGTGAACGTTCAAGGCCAAGCTCCTGAAAAACCAACTTCTGCAGATATTTATCATTCGATCCAAAAACTCAATTTTCTGGGCTCTGCCCTTTATATAGCAGCACATCCCGACGATGAAAATACCCGTTTGATTTCCTATCTCTCCAATGGTGTGAAGGCGCGTACCGGCTATCTTTCTATTACACGTGGCGATGGAGGGCAAAATCTAATCGGACCGGAATTAAAGGAATTGCTGGGGGTATTAAGAACCCAGGAACTCCTGGGAGCCCGTTCTATTGACGGGGGAGAACAATTTTTCACAAGAGCTGTGGATTTCGGGTATTCTAAACATCCGGATGAAACATTACGGATCTGGAATAAGGAGGAAGTATTGGGTGATGTCGTTCGTGTGATCAGGCAATTCAAGCCCGATGTCATCGTGAACCGATTTAATCATCGCACGCCGGGGAGCACCCACGGTCAGCATACGTCTTCGGCCATGCTCAGTACGGAAGCTTTTGACCTGGTCGGCTCAGACAAGGCCTATCCTTCACAATTAGAGACACTGGATACCTGGCAACCCAGGCGTCTATTTTTTAATACTTCCTGGTGGTTTTATGGCAGCCAGGAGAATTTTGAAAAAGCAGATAAATCAAACCTGATCTCTGTAGATTCAGGTGTTTACTACCCTATCTTGGGCCTTTCCAATAATGAGCTGGCATCTATGGCCAGCAGCCAGCATAAATGCCAGGGGTTTGGTCGTTTAACGACCCGAGGCTCTGAAACCGAATATTTAGAGATCATCAAAGGGGATCTTCCACAAGGAGATCAAAAAATATTTGAAGGCATTGATACCAGTTGGTCCAGGATTAATGGGGGCGATAAGATCGGAGAGATCCTGTATGCTGTTGAAAATAACTTCAATTTCACCAAGCCTTCCGTACACTTGAAGGATCTAATTAAGGCATATGGCTTACTGCAAGGAGTTGAAGACGCGCATTGGAAGGTAATTAAAAGTGAAGAACTAAAAGCGCTTATTGCGTCCGTAAGCGGACTCTATCTGGAAGTAGCGACGAATACCCCAGTGACAGTTCCCGGAAGCGAAGTTTCAGTGAAAGTTGAAGCGCTCAATCGCAGTGACATCCCTATTCAGCTTAAATCTATCCAAATCAATAACAAGCTAATAGAGGCTCCTGCTCTTGTATTGGAAAATAACAAAAAAGAGACGCTTGATTTGCAAGTATCAATACCCGCGAATGCATCTTTCACAAGTCCTTATTGGCTGAATAAAAAAGGTACGCTGGGCATGTATTCTGTAGAAGACACATACCTAATTGGTAAGCCCGAAGCACCTGAAGCGCATTCAGCCCAATTTGAGCTGGATATTGACGGAACAAGTATAAGTTTGGAACGTCCGCTTGTCTATCGCTATTCGGAACCTGATCAAGGAGAATTGTATCGACCTTTTGAAGTGCTGCCGGCGGTCACCTGTTCATTTGAAGATAATGTGGTGATTTTTTCTAATGGCTCTACGCGCAATATTCCAGTAAGGATCCGGGCAGAAAAGGACAGTATTAACGGGTCTATTTCCTTAGTCGTTTCCGATAATTGGAAGGTTGCCAACAATCAACAAGAATTTAGTATTTCAAAGAAGGGAGAAGAGATCACGCTCAATTTTGAAGTTATCCCGCCTATGAACCAGGACGAATTATGGGCCAAGGCCATGGTCAGTGTTGGTGAGAAAAAATACAGTAGCGAACTGATTACAATTGCCTATGACCATATTCAAACCCAGTCCGTCCTCTTACCTGCAGAGTCCAAGTTTGTGCGCCTCAATATTGATAATTATAGCGAAGCAATTGGGTATATAGAAGGTGCTGGCGATGGGGTTGCAGAAAGCCTTGTACAAATGGGGTGCCGGGTAGAAGAGATCAAACCGGAGTCTATTCAGCTAAATTCGCTTACTAAATATGATGCTGTTGTGTTGGGGATCAGGGCCTATAATGTACATGATGTCTTGAAGTTAAAGCAACCCGCCCTGATGGATTATGTTAAGAATGGCGGTACTATGATCGTTCAGTACAATACTGCCGGACGATGGGATTCTGCTTATAAAGAAATTGCTCCTTATCCCCTGCAATTGTCCAGGGACAGGGTAACCGATGAAAACTCTAAAGTGGATATTATAGCACCGGAACATCCGCTCATAACACATCCTAATGCAATCTCACTTAAAGATTTTGAGGGCTGGGTCCAGGAACGCGGTTTATATTTTCCCAAAGAATGGGATCCATCATTCACAGCAATTTTGTCAATGCAAGATGAAGGATATGATGCTACAAAGGGTAGTTTATTAGTAGCTCCTTTTGGCAAAGGCTATTATATTTACACCGGACTAAGCTTTTTCAGGGAATTACCGGCTGGTGTTTCCGGGGCGTATAAATTATTTGCTAATATGCTCTCCATTGGCAAAGCAGATCCTGAAGAGACACATGATACCAAAGGATAGATCCATATTTGAAACTTTCTCCTGGAAGAAGGAATACTCGGTTGTTCTCATTCTGAATGCCCTTTATATTGTCATTTTCTTTTATCTCATGATCACATACGGCTAAATGAGCGGACTAGATTGGCTGATATTGGCAGGAACACTATTATCAATTGTGTTTTACGGGGTTTGGAAAACCCGTGGTAGTGCTAATGTTGAAGATTATGTAATGGGGGGACACCGCGCAAAGTGGTGGACCGTTGGATTATCTGTCATGGCAACTCAGGCCAGTGCCATCACCTTCCTTTCAACACCCGGACAAGCATATCACGATGGAATGGGCTTTGTCCAATTTTACTTCGGACTGCCCCTGGCCATGATCATTATATGCATGGTATTTGTGCCGATATACCACAGGCTAAAAGTCTATACGGCTTACGAATTTCTGGAAACTCGATTCGACTTAAAAACGCGTTCGCTTGCGGCAATACTCTTTTTGATTCAACGGGGCCTGGCTGCTGGTATCACCATTTTTGCCCCTGCCATAATATTATCCGCCGTTCTGGGTTGGAATTTAATTACCCTGAATATCATCATTGGCATCCTTGTAATCATTTATACAGTATCGGGCGGTACCCGGGCAGTAAGCGTTACTCAGAAACAGCAAATGTTTGTCATTATGCTGGGCATGTTTATGGCATTTTTCTTTATACTCGGATTCTTGCCAGGCGATATCACGTTCACAAAAGTTTTAAAGATTGCCGGAGCAAATGAAAAGCTGAATATCCTTGATTTTAGTTTAAACACTTCAAGTCGGTATACCTTCTGGAGTGGTATAACCGGCGGCATGTTTTTGGCTTTGGCTTATTTCGGGACAGATCAAAGTCAGGTACAGCGCTATTTATCAGGTAAATCTGTTCGTGAAAGTCAGCTTGGATTGATTTTCAATGCTATTTTAAAAGTACCCATGCAATTCTTTATCCTGCTTGTAGGTGTCATGGTCTTTGTATTTTATCAATTTAATGCCTCACCGCTGAATTTTAATCCGGCTGCAACTGAGGCCGTTATGAATAGTGAGTATTCGCAGGATTACCAGGTGCTTGTGGATGCGCATGAAAAATTGGAATTGGATAAACAAAGTGTCCAGGGTATGTATTCTTTGGCTATCGATCAGAAAGATCATGGCAAGGTCAAAGAATTAAGCGAACGTATGGTTCTGATCAATCAGGAAGAAAGAGCAAACAGGGAGTCGGCCAAATCTGTGATCGAAAAAGCAAACACCGTGGTGCAGACCAACGATAAGGACTATGTATTTATCCATTTTATACTGAATTTTCTTCCCAGAGGCCTGATAGGTTTGCTTCTGGCCGTGATCCTCTCTGCGGCTATGTCCAGCACGGCCAGTGAACTAAACGCCCTGGGGACAATAACAGCATTGGATCTATACAAACGAAACAAGAAGACTGAAGAAGATGAGGCACATTATGTAAAAGCATCGAAAGGCTTCACCTTGCTTTGGGGGATTATCGCCATTGGAATTGCATGCGTAGCGGATCTTTTTGATAACCTTATACAGCTAGTCAATATTATAGGCTCTATTTTCTATGGCAACGTCCTGGGTATTTTTCTCCTCGCATTCTTTTTTAAATGGATAAAGGGAAATGCCGTATTTACGGCGGCCATTATTACCCAGGTAATTGTTATCGTTGGATTTAAGTTGGACTGGATGTCTTACCTCTGGCTAAATGCCTTTGGATGTGCACTTGTAATTTTGCTGGCATTGATCCTGGAAGGCTTTGATCGCCTGCTGCGCAATCCTCCCATTCAGACATAAAAAAACCCGGGAGATTCCCGGGTTCTGTTTTTATATTCCTGGAGATTACATTGCTCCCCATTCTTTTAAACTGGCTGTATTCATCCGCACATAATCATCATTACCAGCTTTTTTAGCAACTTCCAGAGAGCGTTTGGCTGCTTCAATTGCACCTTTCGTGTCTCCCGTTTTAGCGTAAATAAGAGATTGTACACGCATCATCCAAAAAGCATTCTCATTCATCTCCACGGCTTTGTCTATCCATTCTTTAGCCTTTTCAAGATCCTTACCAGTTTCAAGATAATAAGACGCAGCACTGAAGTAATCACCTCCGGTTGGACCAGCCATAACTGCTTCTATACTTTTCGTGGCTAAGGCATCTGTTGGTACCTCGAAAGGAACCATCACAGAGGATTTTTCCCAAAAGAAACCAAGACTTGCACCTGTATTACTCAGTTCACCTATAACAATTGTGAACGTTTCTACATCCCATGGAAGGGCATTTACCTGGGCCGATACTTTAGCGGCAACTTTGGCATCATCCCATTCACCGGGCAGGCCTCCGCCATTCGCTTCTTCATAAAGGATCACATCCCAGCTGCTAATACCTGGTTTCGTCAACAAGCCATATGAACCGGCCTTTACATCAGTACCACCAAACTTAATATCATCACTAAATGTAATTTTAGTTCGGGCATTAGCCCCTGTTCTCCATAGTTGATCATAAGGCACTAATTCGCCAAAAATAGTTCTGCCTTTCATGGAGGGTCGGGAATATTCCACTGTAACATCAGTGAGCCCAACTTTCTGCTCTATTTTAGAAAAAGGGCTTGGTGCCGGTGTTTGCATCTGCCCTTGTAAGGAAAACGAAAGGACAAAAGCACCTGCTAATAAAAATAGTTTTTTCATGCTCTATAGTGTTTTAAGTATTGCAAAAATAAAACTACGTATAAACGTAATGAAGGAATGTTAAGAAATCCTTAAATAAGAAGCTTACTGCTTGATAAAAGGTTTAGAAACTACCTGTTGGTCAAAGTAGAATGTCAGATAATATACCGCCTTGGTAAGTGTAGACAAATCAATGTCATTATTAGAAATATCAATTGCCGGAGTATATTGAACACGTCTCCCGGTGCTATCAAAAATGGCTCGTCCAAAAAGAGTTCCAGACATGCCGTTCTGATAACTGAGAATGGGGCTGCCTAGAGTACTAAACAGGAGGATGTCCCCTTGCTGTTCTTCAGGAATTGGCTCAGGTTCCGGTTCTGGTTCTGGTTCCGGTTCCGGCTCAGGTTCAGGTTCCGGTGGAGGATCTACAGGCAACATGTCATTTGTTGTGAAAACAAAAAGTTGAGATTCCAGGGTTACAGGAGGAGAAGCATTCACAAAGCGTTCAGACGATAAATAATATCGATTGACTGAAGAATACGTTATCCCTTCAATTTGCATAAAGCTCAGCGGCAGGGTAATACGCTCAACTGTACCGAACGCAAATGTGTCTGTAATATTTTCGATCCGCACTACAAAAGGGAACAATTGCTGTGAATATCCTGAAAGAAACACTACTTCACTCAACCGATTATATGTTGCGCCAGTAATAAGACCATTACTATCATAACTTTCGAGCAGCACGGCCTGGTGATCTCCCGGTGTTTTTGGTATTCGATAGGCAACAGTTCCATTACTTTGCCACTGCTTGGTGAACAGGATAATGTACTCCCCTATCACGATCATGGCTTCGGCATCCCAATCACTATTAGCCCCTCCACTGAAGTCGGTCTG